>NZ_BAAILO010000123.1:0-33704 GCF_054589115.1 Cupriavidus sp. 8B
CAGCTGCCGGTACAGTTCCACGCTGTCCATCGCACACCTCCTTACCAAGCCATGCGCGAAAGCGTACTACCTACCCACAGGAAAGTCTGAAGAACCCAATTTGAATTGATTGAGCCCCACCTTGCGGGAGATTTCGGCGATGGTGGGCGGCGCACTGAGATCGTGCAACAGATAGTCCCTCGCTTCCAGCAGTCTGCGGCGCTCCCGCAGGCAGATATCGCCATGCCGGCAGTCTGCGTGAAAGGCTTGCAGATGCCAATAAAGAAATTCGAGCGAGGCGGAAGACAGCAAGAGCTTGGCATCTCGGGCCTGTTGGAAACAGTGGACCAACTGTCCCGCCGCCGCGTTCACACGCTGGCAGCCGCGGCGGCTACGGGTGAAAAAGCGGTCGACGGTGATGTCGTCCAGCAATGGACCGTCGCCGCCGGCCAATTCCATGAGCAACTCAAAATCAACCATCAGTTCGACATTGAGCAAACTGCAGCAATGCGCTATGCCAAACCGTTCGCCATTCGCAAACCCCACATTCAAGTCGCCCGGCGACATCGCGATGGTCTGGTCCCTCACCTTGGCCTCGAACCGCCCTTGCATCAAGCAATTGAAGTGAATGTAGTCGCTCTGGTGTTGATAGGAAACCGCCTTCACAGGTTCGGTCTGGCAACTTGACGACACGAGATTGACGATCAGGCCGCGTTGCAACTCGACACTCTCGGCCTTGATCTCGAGTAGATCAATTTCCGGCTCTCGACTCATAGTCCTGCCCTTCCATTCAAGATTGCTCCACATGCGACACGGATGACGACCATCGCCCCGCTAATCCAACTTGAGACGCGCGCCGCCGCGCTGGCAAAGCATAGTCAGAGAGCCGCCCTCAAGCATCTAGCGCCGGCGGCGCGTACCCAAGAGACGCCGCGCAACC
Source organism: Cupriavidus sp. 8B (assembly GCF_054589115.1). NCBI lineage: Bacteria > Pseudomonadati > Pseudomonadota > Betaproteobacteria > Burkholderiales > Burkholderiaceae > Cupriavidus > Cupriavidus sp. 8B. Next base: position 920 of record NZ_BAAILO010000123.1, read on the forward strand.
CGCGCTAAAAGCAATAGCGACAAACGCAGCGATACCGTTCGCGCAAAAGGTTCCTTAAATCAATATAATTGCCAATGCTTCTCATTACAATGCATATTTGATCCACTCGTTCCGTATTGCCAGGTGCCCTCTCGCTTCCGGCGACGGAGTGTCGCTTCTTTCAGATCGAGAGATATCTGACCGCACCTAGCACCCGGATCTAGAGATTGGCGCAAACCTTGTCGATTTCGGTGCCTTGGAAGAAGCGGGGCTTGTCGAGGCCATCGGTGATGCCCGACGTGCTTGAATGCTCGCTCATGGCAGCGCGCCAGGCACCCAGCTGCTCATCGCGCTGCCCGGGCGCAGCGAAACCGCCGGCGCAGTGCCCGGGGCGTTCACCGCTTAGCCGCAGGATCATCCTTAGGGTCGATGTAGTTGATGTCGAGCGGGCCCGAACCGTGGATCTGGATGACGGTCGGCGTCTTGGAAAACGCGTAGTGGTGTGCCTTGCCCGGCAAATAGTGGAAGCCGCCCGTCTTCAGCGCATGTCCTTGAGCAACGTCCATCTTGTCGCCTGCGCCAAGATAGAGCGTCCCCGAGATAACAGTCAGGTACTCGGATTGGGTGTGCCAGTGCGGCGGCACCTTGTAACCCGCCGGCGTCTTGAGCCGAATCACGAACGGGCCTTCCTTGCCGGGGTCGCCATAGAGCACCGCGAGCTTGGCACCCTTGGGCAGCGATTCGGGTGCATCGCCCCATTTCATCACGGATGGATTGACCATCTCCATCCCGGCCATGGCAGGCTCTTCGGCGCATGCCGGCATGGCGGTGCCCAACGAAAGCAGCAGGCCCGCCGCCAGTGGCGCAAGCTGCAGGGAACACGTCTTCATGTGTCTTCTCCTTCTTGTCTCGGCGCCTGCCCGGGGGCGGCAGATAGCGGCCGCCACATCGCTTCCAAGGGTGCCTTGCAATCATCGTAGTCAAGCGCGCCGAGCTTACAAGCAAACCACGACATAGACCGGCAAATCCACCGACGCCGGGAGCCGGCTTCAGCCGATGTATTCCGATCGCTGAGGCGCCGCCAAATCCCTCGCGATCAATCCTTCACGGTGACGATGGTCACGCGACGATTCTCGGGCGCAGCGGGATTGTGCAGATTCAGCGGCTCGGTAGAGCCTTTGCCGACCGGCGTCAGACGATCGGTGGCAACGCCCCCCTCCAGGGTGAGGTACTCCACCACTGCCGCGGCACGGCTCTCGGAGAGCTTCAGGTTGGCATTTGCCGAGCCGCGTGGGTCCGCATGCCCTTCGATTCGAAACTTGTATGGCGAGAGCTTTACTGACTGCAACCCGCGAGCGACCTTGCCAAGCGCGGCCCGCGCACCTTCGGTCAGTTTCGACGAATTGCTGTTGAATGTGATCAGCAAATGCGTGGATGGATCTTTTGTCGGGCTACCGGCCTCCTGCGCCGCATAGACATCGCGGTGCATGATGCCGAGCGTCTCATTCCTGTCGGCTGCGTCTTGCGGGGTCAAGGCATTGGTGATCGCTTCCTCGCTGATATCCTGTTCCCGCATGATGTTATCGCCGGCGTGAGCGGCAGGCCAGGCGGCCACGATGCAGAGCGCCGCGATCGACATGCGTAGCAAGTGGTGCACACCGAAAGTGACATGGGTGATCTTTGCCATGTTGGATCTCCAGGTATTTGGGCGTTTCCACGCCAGTGCGACGCGCCATCACGATCGGCGCCAATCATTATCGGTTTCCAATAGGATGCTCCAGGTCCGTCAAGGACTCCTATTCCAGGCATTGAACGAGAGCCGAAATCTGGCGAAGCCTTGCGCCTGGCTTCATTTCCGGAGCCTGAAGGATGGGAGGCGTCGGCGCGCCTGGCCTCGCGTCGAGGAACCGCGCAAGGTCCTGAGCGCGAACCGCGACGCTGAGTTCAGGGTTGTTCGTGTATTGGCCCACGATCATGCCAAGCAGTGCCCCCTGTGCGTCGACAACCGGGCCTCCGCTGTTGCCTTCATGCAAGGCGGCGCGCAGTACCAGAAGACGATGGCCCTTGGGCTGAGCGGTGCCGCGCACGTATCCACGCGTCATGACAGGCACAAGAGGCGACGACGGCGTGAGACCAAAGCCAATCGTATAGACCGACATGCCCTGATGGACGGATATGGCGAGAGGTCGTGCAGCCGTCTTCACGGCGCGGTTCGTTGCGAGTAGCGCCACGTCAAGTTGGTCGTCGATTGCCACCAGCGATGCAGGTACGCTCGTCATGTCGCGTGGCCAGACGTTGATCCGCTGGCAACCGCGAACGACGTGCGCGCTGGTGAGCATTTCGCCTGACTGGGTCACAAAGAACGCCGTGCCACTGCGAAGCATCCCTTCGTGGCTTTTGTCCTTTCCGGCGGCGCGGCTTGCATGCGTTCGGGCGCCCGCAGCTTTCATGTCGCCGCCGAGATGCCCGATATCGAAGACCTCGGTACGCTCCGCTCCCCAGCACGCAGGCCAGATGCCGATCGACCCCATTGCCAATAGCAGGCACAACAGTGAGGAGCGTTCGCGTCGGTACATGGACAGATTCGGGAAATCACTATTAGCTGGCAAGCTCCCACTCACCGCTTGCGTTACGACATGCCCGTGAAGTCTGCTCGTACGTCTTTCCTTCCTTCACATAGGTCTCGGTGAATTTCCGGCACGTCTGGGCAGTTGGTGATTTCGTATACCCGCTGAGCGGTTTGATGGTGCCGGAGTTCCCCGTCTTTGCGTTATGCCAGGTCCTTGGCTGGTTGTTCTCGGCAGTCTGCAAGGCATGTCTTAGCGCGGCCTGGCGCGCTTCGCGGTCGCGTTCATCCATCTCCCTGCCGATGATGCCGCCAAGCAGCGCACCGGCCATGCCGCCCGCGACAATGGCGCCCGCATTGCCATGGCTGAAGAGGCCACCGAGCGCAGCGCCGGCCCCAGCGCCAATCAGTGCGCCCGACGTGGTCTTGTTCATGCCTGTCGAATCGCCCTGCGCACACCCCACAAGAATCGCGCTGGTCGCCGCGGCGCAACCAATTGCTAAAGTCCATTTGTTCATTGCATTCTTCCTTCGACAATCAAGCGAGATCGCTCCCAATGACTACATTGCCCAGACACCGGCGCGAGCGCGTCTTGCCTCCTGCTCGGCAGTGGCATATCGCGCCGGCGCACCGTCCCTTGTGCGAGCCCAGCCGTTTCTAAGGGCGTGCTCGCCAATGTCTTCTCCATCCGCGAAGCACTGGAAAGCCTTGTCTTTTGCAAAACACTGAAGCTGGTTGCCCTTGCCCTTGAGGTAACGCTGCATAGCCTGGGCTGGCTTTCCGTCTTCACCGTGTATGGAGGAAAGGTTGACAATCTTTCCCGAGACGATCAGGGCTCCCGAATCGAGCACTTGGGCGACATTTCCCTCAAGGTCTGGCCTGGCTTGCCGCGATGCCGGATTGCTACCGTTCGGTCCTGCCGGGGGGGACGACGGATTCGCTGGGGCCGGAGGCGTTGGAATCAGAGCGATCGGTGGCAGGTTGATCGGCTGCTCCTGCACGGGTGGCTCGGGCACGGTAATCTGCTGCGGCACATTTGCAGTCGACGAGGGCGTTGCGGGCGAGGGTTGCGGATGCCGCGTGAGTGCCATCAAGAGTATGCCCGCACCAATGACCAGGCCGGCGGCAGCCGCGCCGAGGCCGATAACGCGTGACCGTGGGCGCGCTAGCACCGGATCCGGCTTGATGTTCGTGTTGTAGGTTGGAGGATGCGCAACTGGTCGGGATTGCGATTCGTTTGCAGCCGGCGCAGATGCTGGGGGTGCCGCAGTGCTGGCAGTGCTCGCAGTGCTCGCAGTGCTTTTAGCGGAATCCACATGGCTGCGCAGTCGGGCGCCTCTGTTCACGCTCGGGTTCGCCATCGTGTTCACGCTCGGGTTCGCGCTTGTGTTCAAGCCAGTGTTCGAGCCTGTGTTCACGCTTGCGACACGGGTCGCCTGAAGATCGAGCCCGTTGTACGTCTGAAGCACACCTTCGCGCACGATATCGGGCGCGTCCGCAAGCAGCGGCGAAGCCCCCAATGCGCGGCCAAAGTCCTCTACCGTGTAGAACCGCTCCTCAGGCACCTTGGCAAGCGCCCGCATCAGTGCGTTTTCGACGCCGGGATCGAGGTCCGGACACAATGCGGCCAGAGGGGGCGGTACCGTCTCCACCTGCGCGCGGATCAGCTCATAGTCGCTGGTTGCGTTGAAAGGCAGTCGCCCGGATATCAGCTCGTACAGAACCGTCGCAAGGCTATACAGGTCACTGCGGCCGTCGCCCTCGTGGCCGCGCAATTGCTCCGGCGAGGCGTAAGCCAGTGTGCCGACGACATCGCCTTGTTGCGTGAGGCGTTGCGAACCCTGAATGCGCGCAATGCCGAAATCCATGATTTTCAGCGTGCCGCTTTCCGTGAGCATCAGGTTAGACGGCTTGATATCCCGGTGAATCACGCCCATCTTGTGCGCGTAGCGCAAACCCATGACGGCCTGAATGATGACCGCGAGGCTATCCCGCACGGGAAACTTGCCAATGCGCTGCAGGATTGTCTCAAGCGTGTGGCCGTAAACAAGCTCCATCACCATGCACGTGGTGTCGCCATCCCTGAACAGCGCATACAGCGTCGTGATGTTCGGATGATTCAGCTTGGCAAGGCTGGTCGCCTCCGAGCGAAAGCGGTCCAGAAAGCCCTTGTCGAGGCTAAGTTCAGGCCGCAGGGTCTTGATGGCCACATCACGCTCGAGCTCGGTATCGAAGGCGCCATAGACTTCGCCGATCCCGCCACGCCCTAGCAGGGTGCGGATTTCGTAGTGGCCTATCTGCCTGACTGACATGGCGAATCCATCAACCCGTTACGTTCGGGGGGACGTTGGTCTCGCGCGTTGAGCGAACTGACGCGCCACGCCTCGTCGGTTGCCGCTGCAAACTGCAGATGGCGACCGACGCGTTATCCAGCCCTCCTGCCATGCGGGCGAGCTCAATCAGTTTTTGACAGGCGTCGACCGGCTCAAACTGCATGATCACCGACGCAATCGTCGCGTCATCGATCTGGTCGCTGATGCCGTCAGTGCATAGCATCAGGACATCGTCATGTTCGAGGGGAAACCCATCCGGTGAAACGGCCGGTTCATATTCCGGCGCTCCGAGTGCCCGCAGGAGTACATTCTTGTCGGGGTGTCTGTTTGCCTCTTCTGCTGTGAGCAGACCCTCGCGGAACATCTCGCCGACCAGGGAGTCGTCTTCCGTCAATTGCCGAAACTCGCGTTGGCGCAGCAGGTAGATCCGGCTATCGCCGATGTGGGCGATATAGGCCAGGTCGTTGACAATGGCAACCGCGCTACAGGTGGTTCCCATGCCATCGCAGCTCGGGTCGGCGGCGACATGCTCCCCAATAGCCTGATTGGCAACGACAAATGCCTTCTTCAGCGCCTCCGTGGGCAGGCCCGGATCGCGGTAATACTCGTGAAGCACCGTGCGCAGCGCAATCCGGCTCGCCACTTCGCCTGCCGCATGTCCTCCCATTCCATCCGCCACCACGGCCAGCGCGCCGGCATGCGCAAACGGATCGTCCTCGCGGGGAATCATGCAGCCAACCGCGTCCTCGTTCTGGCTGCGCACGCAACCTACGTCGCTTAGCATCGCACACCTGACCATGAGGCGGGATTGATCTGCTTTACGAGCCTGGTCGGCGCACATGGCAAGCTTCCCCGTTGGACTCAGTTAAGGAGCAAATCAAGTCCGTACTTGATCGGGACCGCGAAAGTCACCCGTTCGTCGCCCATCGAGCGGGAATAGGTAAACAGCCCGATCACCTTGCCGTCGCCGTCGAACACGGGGCCGCCGCTATTGCCATGGCCTGTCGCGGTCACGGTAAGCTGGTAGACATCACCCAGGTCATCGTAAGTCTGGACATTCTTTTCAGACTTGACCGTGTCGCCGACCTTCGCGATGATGCCTTCCGTGACCGTAGGCTGAGGAATCAGTTCGACGAAATTGGTAATATTGCCGCCTTCGCTCGATTGAACGAGCGCGTGCTTTTCCTCGGATATGCCTGGATATCCGAGCACTGTCACCCGCTCGCCCACGCGCGGTCGTGTACCCACCGATGCAAGGTTGATCGTGGGTAGTTTGCGCGTAGCGTCAATCTTGATTTCCGCCACGTCCGCTTCGGCCGACGCCTTGACAAGACGCGCCTCGATGCTGTCCCGCGTATTGGGGAAGCGTACCGACAAGCTTTCGTTGCGGCCCTCGAGGAGGGCCAGGGACATGGTACCGAGCGCCATGCCTCCTGGTGCCGCGAAGTTCGGCCTGATCAACCTCACCGCGTGGTCGAAATCCCAGCCTTTAAGCTGTCGATAGGCCTTTGGGTTGATTCGCGCCATGGTGATTTCACCCTGGCCGCCCGTCGAGATACGAATCAGTATGCCGCCATTCGAGTCGAAGTCCATCCAGCCCGGCACCTTCCATCCTTGCGCGACGTGCTTGTTCGTCAGAATGAAGCCCTGGTCCTTGACCACAAAGCCACTGCCACGTCCCCCTACCTCGATCGGAATGCCGCGATGATCGTCGTCGTCGGTCGTCAGCCAGCGCTGGACCGGATTGTTGTCGATCTGGAGATAGCAGGGAAGTCGCAGGTTCTCGACGATGCAAATACGCTGATAAATGGGGCGGCCCGTATTCTTGTCAACGATGTGCCAGCGGGCCTCCACGACCACCGTTGCCTCGCCGAATTCTGCGACGATCGCCTCAGGACTCCTGCCAAACAGAATGCCGAAATGCGCAAATGCGCCGACGACGATGGCTGCAAGCACGGCTGCGGCGCCCGCGCCGATGATCAGCCTGCGCCCGGTGGAGCGCCTTTCCTGATTCATCATCCGCAGCACGGTCTCTTTGCCCACGCGATCATCCGTGGCCGGAGTCGGCCCCGCGCGGACTGTGTCCGCCGGCGGCTGGCCGCCCCGGGTTTCCTGCATTGCCCCCGTGTGCGCGCTGGCCCGCCCTGTCGCGGGAACGGCGGAGGCAGGCACAGCCGTGGGAGGGCCCACGCGCGTTTCAGCTAACGCTTTCGCGCTCAAGCGTGTCGGTGCGGGAGCAGGAACGGGCCGAGGTTCCAGATCGAACGCCAGACGCGGTCCGCCTTCGCCCAGTTCGATGGTGTCACCCGGCTCCAGTAGCGTCTCATCATCGACCCTGCGGCCGTTAAGGAATGTGCCGTTGCTGCTGCCCAGGTCGACCAGCATGTAGCGGGCCGGATCGTCTTTCTTGATTTGAATGGCAGCATGCTGACGGCTCACCAGATCGTCGCGTTGCGGATCAAAGACGACGGTGGCGGTCGGATCGCGACCCAGAATCAGTTTATCGAACCGGTCTACCTCGAATTGCTCGATTTGATGGGCCTTCGAGCCGGATAGATGCGTGATGATGATGCGTCTCATCCCGGTCTCCCTTATGGTTGCCGGGTGGCTTTTTTAAAGCCATCGATATCGCAGGGCTTGTCGCGGCCGATGCTGACCCTTGTCTTTCTTGTCTTACGCGCAAGCGTGGGAACGATCCTCTGTTCAGCAGCCGAAACGCTGTCGCGGGATTGCGCCCGTGCCGGCATGACGTGAAGCGACAAAGCCTCGCCCCGTCCCATCGCAATGGAACGCAGGCGTAACACGGACAAATGCGAGGACCGCCAACGCATTGCGCGCCCCTGAACAGTGCCGGCAGGCGTCTCGTCTGAGAGCACTGTTGGCAGCCTTCCCCCCGGGCACTCGAAATGCGCTTTTTGGCGCTAGATGTGACGCTAAAGTGGTTCTTCTCGAATGAGTATAGGTAATGCGGAATAGGTTCGCAAAAGTGCGAACCACCCTGGAAAATTACTGCTCGCGAGGTGTAATGGAAGTCTCTTGGCCGTGCTCGGCTATCTTCAGTACGGACATTTGCCCGACCTGCTAACGTCCTCGAACCGTGCTCGACGAACACGCAGGTGAGCTCGTCGCCAATGTATAGCACCGCCGCTCCTGCATTTTTTACGGCCGCAGGAGAAACACTGCCGGACTCACGATATCGACGCCATGGAAAGGATGCAGGACCAGCAAATCCGCATCCCCCGTTACGATGACTTCGGCCTCGCCGTTGAGCGCTACGTGGAGGAACTTGTCATCCTTGGGGTCGCGGCATGCCGCGACCCGATGGCTGATCTGGACAATTCGCGCAACCCCTCCCAGCAACCGCAGGAAATGCTGGCGATCCGCGATAGAGACATAGCGGTCGAACTTGGGCCTGGCCAGGACTTCAACCAACTCGCCCAGCGTCTCCTCGGACAACAACAAAACGCCTGATGCCAGCGCATGGTCCACCGCCTTTGCCGCCACGCCAGTGGGAGCGAGCAATCGCCTGATCAGCGCGTTGGTATCCAGTACCAATCGGCGATCACTTATCACTGGCCAGCAGCTCCGCCAGTTTCTCCTCCGTCATGCCTGCCGCGGCAGCCGAGGCCCCGACCACATCGCAAAACCTTTGGAACTCTGCCACATTCAGCTGCGTCAAGCGCTGATATTCCTGCATGGACATGACTACGGCAACGTCTCGCTTCTGTCGCTGAATCACGATCGGCTCGCGAGCTGCCGCTTCGATCACACTAGCAAGGGCCTGCTTGGCTTCGCTCGCTGTTACGGTTCGCATGGACACCTCCAATTTGTACGTTTTGTACAAATTGTACTCTCAACTACCATCGCTACCATCAAAATCAACAGGTATGAAAAAAGCCCGCGGACTCGCGGGCTTAGCCTTTCAGCCCTGAGGGCGCCCTGAACACTTGAAAATGCCTTAAAAGTTACTCACAAGCGCTTCGGGCATTTAAGCGTGGCTCGCCGGCCGCTTCCGCCCGGCAAAATCATGTGTCGGAGCCGTTCGCTTCGAGCGACGGCTCTTTGCTGCGACAGGCGCCGACGATTCGAATTGGTCGACCTTGAAGCACCGCCCCGCCGCCCATTCGGCCTGAAGCGCGTCGCGTATCTGGTGCAGTTCCGCGCACTGCCCGTCCAGCTTCGCGCGAAGTTCGTCGATCTCGCGCAAGCGTTGGTCGATTCGCTCCAGCAGCCCCTCCTTGGAGAAGCCTTTCATTGCCTCGACCGCGGCGCGCATCTCCTCAAGCGAGAAACCGAGCCGCCGCGCCAGTTGAATCTGCCTCAGCCGTTCCGCTGCGGCGTCGTCGTAGTTACGGTAGCCATTCGGGCCACGGCCTGCCTTGGGAAACAGCCCGCTCTGTTCGTAAAAACGGATCGCGGACGTCGTCATGCCGGTGCGCGCCGCGAGTTCGCCGATCTTCATCGTGCTTGACCTTAAAGTGAGCTTGAAGCTTAGTATAGGCGCATCGTACCCGCCGAACAGGTTATCCGATGACAACTACGCTTTTCACTCCGCTGACGCTGCCCAACGGCAGCGCCCTGCCCAACCGCATCGCGAAAGCCGCGATGGAGGAAAACCTCGCCGACGCAGGTCAATTGCCCGGCGCGGCACTGTGGCGTCTCTATGCCGCCTGGGGTGCCGGCGGTGCGGGACTGCTGATCACCGGCAACGTGATGATCGACGGAAGAGCGCTGACCGGTCCCGGCGGCGTCGTGCTGGAGCGGAACACGCCACTCGAACCGTTCAAGCGGTGGGCGGCCGCCGCTCGCCAGCATGGCGCCCGGATATGGATGCAGATCAATCATCCGGGCCGCCAGGTTCTTGCAGCGCTGGGTCACCAGGCGTGGGCACCGTCCGCCGTTGCGCTCGACCTCGGCCGGCACAGCAAATTGTTCGCCGAACCGCGCGCGATGACGACGGCCGAGATTCACGAGGTCATCGAGCGCTTCGCCGACACGGCCGCGGCGGCCGAAACGGCCGGATTCGACGGGGTGCAGATCCACGCGGCACACGGCTACCTGATTTCGCAGTTCCTGTCGCCGCCGACCAATCGGCGCAACGACGAATGGGGCGGCTCGCTGGAAAACCGGGCCAGACTTCTGCTGTCTGTCGTGCGTGCGGTACGTGCGCGAGTTCGGTCCGGATTCTGCGTCGCGGTCAAACTCAATTCCGCCGACTTCCAGCGGGGCGGATTCTCCGAGGACGAAGCCCGGCAAATCGTGCTGTGGCTCAACGACCAGGCCGTTGACCTCGTCGAGCTGTCCGGCGGAAGCTACGAGAGCCCGGCGATGCAAGGCCGCACCGCGGACGGCCGCACGCTGGCCCGCGAAGCGTATTTCCTGACGTTCGCCCGCGACGTTGCCGCCATCGCGGCGATGCCGGTGATGACGACGGGCGGCATTCGCCGGCAGTCGATCGCGGAAGCGGTACTGCACGAAGGTGTCGACGTCGCCGGGATGGCGAGCGCGCTGGCGTCCGTACCGGACCTACCGAATCGCTGGCGCGACGGTCAGGCTGTAGACGCATCGATCGTCCAGGTCCGATGGCAGGACAAGGCAGCTGCCGGACTCGCGACGATGGCGCTCGTCAAGCGTCGCTTGCGCGCAATCGCCGCAGGCGGGCACCCGCGGCGCTGTTACTCGCCGGTCTACAGTCTCGTGATCGACCAGATCCGGACGCGCAAATTGACGCGGCGTTACCGTGAGTGGAACGACACACGTATCTGAGCATCGCATTGGCGGCGAAACTCAAACTCGCTCAACCAATGCGATATAGCGTTACGCTGCAGATGAATTCCTCGTCGCTGCAGCAATGCCTCGCCCCGAGAATAGCTCGACTCGATCCCTTGACAGACCTCACTATGTCAGATGGGGGCGGCGGTTGATGATCCCGCCTGCATTCCCAACGGACCCATGCCGCGGGGGGATTGGGCCTTGCATGGAGTGCGCGATCTACCATAGCCCGCTGCCCCTTATCCGCACCTTGCTCGAGATTGGGGCGGATCCGCGGCCGGTGGATCACGCGGGTTTTCCGCCGCTGATTGCGGCGCTTTCATGTAGTCTCGCCCGGCCAGGCGCACCCGCACGAACGGATGTGATCGAGGTGCTCAGGCTGCCGCTGGCCTTTGGCGCCGATCCTACGCAGCGTGGCATCAACGACTATAGCGCGCTGCACATGGCTGTGAGCGTGCGCAATTTTCCTGCGGTAAAGATGCTGCTGGCGGCTGGTGCGGATGCAACTAGCCGGACGCGCATCGACGACTGCGAAACCCCACGCGAGATGGCCGAGGCAATGGGATTGTCCGAGATTTCACAGTTGCTGGCTGCCCATGAAGTGAGCGAACGGCTGTAGCGCAGATCAACCATCGACCCGCGCCGAGCAATGTCACCCTCGCCCACCATTCAAGTCATCAAATGGGATGCCACCTCAGCGGCGTCCTGCTCGTTTTCGGCTCACCGCTGTCACCCGGCCAAGGTGGTTTGATTGGTACGTTCTCCGTAGTAGAACATTGGTAGGCGAGCTATATGGGTGAGGAAGGATCGGCAATCTTCGTTTCCGATGCAGATCTTGGAGCGTTCAGTCGCGGCGCCAAGCAATACTTCCTTCGCAGCGCCGTCAGCCCTATCAAGCGCGACCGCACGCGCGCGCTGGTCGGTGAGATCGTCATCGACGAGGAAATAGCGCTTGGAGAGCAGATGCGCAAGCATAAAATCGCTCAGCGCCTCCTGCACCGATATCGACAATCCAAACACTCTCTTTGGCATATTTGCCGGATTGACGCCTCCCCAGTCATATGTCCCACCCTCCCGGTTTCGACGTGGGTTGACGGTGAATTTCGATGACATGGTACCGACTGCCATCACGTGAATGCGGTCGGTCGATTGACCCAAGGCAGACTGCGCTTCGTGAACCGCCAGCATGCCAGGCGCATTGGCGTAAAGACCGCCGTCAACGTATTGATTGTTGTTGAACGTATATCGTGGGAAGTATGCGGGCGCCGCGCTTGTCGCCATGGCCACATCTACCAGCCGGCATTTATGATCTCGCTTGAAATCCGGGTGATGCGGGGTCTTGAAGATCTGCGGCCTGCCAGTCGAGTAATTGATTACCGGTATGATGACCGGATGCCTGCAGGCTCCGAGGACCTGGTCGCCAAATATCTTGCTGTCGCAAAGCAGCGACTGTAACGGCGCGGAAGAAAATGGTGCGCGCCATATTCCCGCCAGGGACCAGCGTCGCTTGAAAATCGTTCCCCCATGGTTGGCGAGAAGTTCGACAATGCGCTGCGCAGGGATTTCCATCGCGATGGCCAATGCCAAAATGCCACCGATCGATGTGCCCGTTACAAGATCGAACCGAGTGGCGATTGGCGCGCCAATCTCGTCTTCGAAGTCAGCCAGCAACTTGGCCGTATACAGGCCGCGAAAGCCTCCGCCTGACAGCGCCAAGATCTGAAACCGTTCTGAGCCTGCAGTTGTCATTCGGGACCTCCTCGCTGGGATTTCGATGACACGCCTCAATCACGTCACGGGACTGTGCAGCAAGAAGCATAATAGTCATTCATGGACGACAGCGGTAGACGACACTGGAATGGCTCAGGATCTCTACGTCGAGACAGGAGCGTCGACTGACGCTGGCTTTTTGAGCAAGCCTTGGCATTCCTTTGGAAGCGTAATAGAGATGAGGCTTCGTTAATATCTGATGTTACGTTAATTTAACGCTCGGTCACCGAGGAATTGCAAGTATATATTGTCAAGCATGCGCGTACCGCTCCCTGGAGGCGGATCGCCATGAGCCATACAAGACCAGCCGATCCTCCCTGGAGAAGGTCCATGAACGTGAGCGCAACAATCGATGAACAAGGCGCAACTATCCGCCTGGTGACCAAGACCTACGCACGGTTTCTCGTCCTCATATTTGCACTAGCTCCAGCCTGTCTGGTTGCCTACCTTTTCTTCTTTCAAGACCCTACGCTGAAGTTCGAAAACCACCTGTTTCACGAAGTCGCAATCGCTGCAGCAACACTCGAGGGCCTGTTCGTCACGTATGTGACATGGCGCTGTTACATGTCCTCGGGGGAATCCTTGTTGCGCTGGATGACCTTGGGCTTTCTCGGCTTTGTGCTGATCTACACTCTGCATGGGGCGTTCACCGGCTTGGCTCACCACAATATCTGGCTTTTCCTGCTCTATGGACCAGCTTCACGTCTCGTCATGTCCATACTGTTATTTATCGGCCTGATTTCATTCGGACGATCGCCAGATGCCGTCGAGAAACGCTCGAACTTAAAGTACTGGTGCAAGTGGATTGGTGCGTTTCTTTTGATTGACATAGCGGTCGCCTACTTGGCAAATACAGCCATTGCGGGCAGCCTGTGGGTGCGACTGTCGATGGAAGGGGGCGCGCTAGTCTGTTCCGTCTTGAACGTCGTGGTCCTGCTGATTCGCCGAATCCGCTCGCCACTCATGCTGATTTTTGGCATTTCGATTACTGCGTTCGCGCTATCTTCGCTCGCATTTATCCTCGGTCGCCCCTGGAATCACATGTGGTGGCTTGCCCACGCGATCTTTGCCGGCGGCTTCTTCTTTCTGAGCTATGGGATCATCCAGGCGTTTCACACAACGCGCTCGTTCGCGACGATCTACAGTCAGGAGGAAATGATGGCTCGCCTGGCGGTTGCCATGGCACGAACAGAAGGCGCGCTTCAAGAACTGCAAAGAACGAATCAAAAGTTGGAGTATCTGGCCGCCACTGATCCGCTCACTGGCGCAGTGAACCGACGCCAATTCATCAAGCTTGTCGAAACTGAGATTGCGCGCGCAAAGCGGGACGGGGCGCCGTTCTCCGTCCTTGCGCTCGATCTGGACCATTTCAAATCAATCAATGACCACTACGGGCATCAAGTTGGCGATGAGGTACTACAAGGGTTCGTGCACAAATGCCTCGAAGCGATTCGCCCCTATGACGGCGTAGCGCGAGTTGGGGGAGAGGAATTCATGGTCTTGCTTCCCAAGGCCCCGCTTGATGTAGGCCTTTCAATTGGCGAGCGAATTCGGTCAGCCATAGAGAACGCTGTCTTTGACAGCGAGATTGGGCGTAGTGTTGGCATCACGGTCAGCATTGGGGTGTCCCAATTTGGGCGCGACGGCAACACGATCGACGCGATCTTTCGCGCGGCCGACGAGCGGCTTTACCGTGCGAAAGACGAGGGTCGCAACTGCGTGATTGCCCTATAGAAATTGTTTGAAAGCCGCGGTTGGCGAGGAAATTCTATTGACTGCCGAGCCTTGTAGCTTTTGCCGCTCGTCGCGGTGAGTTGCGCTGGCTGCATGCCGAACTCGGCGCCACCATGCCCTTACCGGCAGGCCAAGCAGGTCATGGACCTCTTGCTGCCAACGTCCGGACGCGACAGTCACGTGACCATCCGCAATCACACAATGGCCGTCGGCAAATCCCCAGCGCTAAACGGGAAATCGTGCTGCGCTCCGCTCACGATCTCTCGCTACAACTCGGATAGGTAATCAGTGTGCCTCGGATGCGCTGAACCGTCGCCTGTAGTAACCCGGACTGGTTCCAAGCCGAGTCCTGAAATGATTGCGCAAGGTGGCTGCAGCACCAAAACCGACTTGCACCGCGATTTCATCCACGGATAAGCCGGTCTCTTCGAGCAATGCCCTGGCCCGGCCCAGGCGCTCGGAAAGCAGCCACTCCCCTGGCGGCATCCCCATCGTACTGACAAAGTGCCGCTGAAAGGTTCGGGCACTCATCGCCGTTTGCTTTGCCATTCTGACAATCGACCAGCCCTCGTCCAATGTTGCGCGCACCGCGTCCACCAAGGGTGCCAGCGAAGAGCCGCTACGCTTTGAGACCGGCTCGTCGATATATTGGGCCTGCCCGCCTTCGCGGTGGGGTGGCATGACTAGTCGGCGTGCGACCTGGTTGGCTGCGCGCGGGCCAAGGTCCCGGCGAATCAGGTGGAGGCACAAGTCGATTCCCGCCGCACTGCCGGCAGACGTGAGGACATCGCCGGCATCGACGTAGAGCACGTCCGCTTCCACGTGGACTTCCGGATATCGCGCCGCGAGTGCTGCGGCATGACGCCAGTGCGTAGTCGCACGCTTTCCGTCGAGCAACCCTGCTGCCGCCAAGACAAAGGCGCCCGTGCAGATTGACATGACGCGCGCCCCGCGTTTGTTCGCCTTCCTCAACGCGCGGCAAAGTTCCGGCGGGACGTCCGCTTCGATACCGCGCCACCCCGGGATGATGATGGTCTTCGCTTTGGCCAGGAGTTCGAGGCCACCGTCAGCCTGTACCTGGATGCCACCCGAACCGCGCAACCTTCCCGACTCGGCGGAACAGGTCGTGAAGCGATACCAGCTGTCGCCCATTTCAGGTCTTGGCAGACCGAACACTTCAACGGCGCAGCCATATTCAAAGAGGCTCAGGCCATCATACACGACGACAGCAACCAGTCCGGCGTTGACAGATGATTGTGATTTGGTCTTTGGCACGATATGGACGGAAACTGGCATTGATGCCACTAGCGATTGATTTTGCCCCATCTGCACTACGTCTCGCAAGACTCTCCCCCATGTCTGTTGCGTGTGCTGCGATCCTAGTCGCCGCCACTCCCCTCAAGTTGGCACGATCTTTACGCAAATTGTCGTTCGTGCCACTGGTGAGTTTTATTTGCACTGCTTATCCTGTGGTCGGTGGTTCGCGGTACGGCAAGCGACGCGCGTCCGCCAGCAATTTCAACCCGCAGAGAGAGTGAAAGTGAAAGACAAACTATTCATGCTTCGCCCCGGCTTTTTTTCAGGCTCGGAAGGTCCGTTCTATTGTGGAGACTCCGTTGCCGTTGAAGGCCTGCTCGGTTTCTTCCCGCAGTTGCGCAATGAAGTTGATGTCGAATACATCGATGCGCCCCGCCCTCGCATGGCAATTGTCGAACTGATCGGCGAGGCGAACCAGTCCGCCCCAGTCCTGGTGCTCGGCCCCGGGCGCGCGCCGGTCGATGACGGTGTGGAGATTCACGTACACGGTCAGACGCGCTTTATCGATTCGCCCGACCATATCCGTCGATACCTGTCGTCGCAGTACGGTGTGGCGCGTCCGGCCTCCTGACTACAGCCCAACCCGACTCATGCGTGAAGAGGCCTTCCATGCAGCCCCGGCGCGCCATCGCAACCATTGCGATCGGCGGCATCGTCTACCGCAACATTGCGGTACCCATGCGTGGCGGGCCTCGACTTCGACCCTGTTCGGTAATCGCTTCAGGCAATCGCCTGAAGTCTCTTGAATAAGCTACGGATTCTCCAATGTCTTCGCCCAAGCATGCCAAGGTCCTGATTCTCGGTTCCGGCCCTGCCGGATATACCGCCGCCGTCTATGCAGCGCGCGCCAACTTGTCGCCGGTGCTCGTCACTGGCCTGGCGCAAGGCGGCCAGCTGATGACCACGACCGATGTCGAAAACTGGCCGGCGGACGCAACGGGGGTGCAGGGCCCAGAGCTGATGCAGCGCTTTCTCGACCACGCGGAGCGCTTCAACACCGAGATCGTGTTCGACCACATCCACACGGCAAAGCTCGACGGGAAGCCGATCCGCCTGATCGGTGAATCCGGCGAGTACACCTGCGACGCGCTGATCATCGCGACCGGCGCATCCGCACAGTATCTCGGCCTGCCGTCCGAGGAAACCTTCATGGGCCGCGGCGTGTCCGCCTGCGCGACCTGCGATGGCTTCTTCTACCAGCAGCAGGATGTGGCCGTGGTTGGCGGCGGCAATACGGCAGTCGAGGAAGCGCTGTATCTGGCTGGCATCGCGAAGAAGGTCACGGTGATCCATCGCCGCGACAAGTTCCGCGCCGAGCCGATCCTGGTCGATCGCCTGCTCGAAAAGGAGAGGCAAGGCGCCATCGAGATCAAATGCAACCACGTGCTCGACGAAGTGAATGGCGATGGGGCCGGTGTGACCGGCCTTCGCATCAGGCATGCGCAAACCGGCGAGACCAGCGAACTCGCACTGCAAGGCGTCTTCATCGCCATCGGCCACAAGCCGAACACCGACCTCTTCAAGGGCCAGCTCGAGATGGTGAACGGCTACATCATCACCAACGGCGGCCTCTGCGGCAACGCCACGGGCACGAGTGTGCCGGGCGTGTTCGCGGCTGGCGACGTGCAGGACCACATCTATCGGCAGGCGATCACCAGCGCCGGCACGGGCTGCATGGCCGCGCTCGATGCGCAGCGATATCTGGAAAGTACGCCGGGGCCTGCATTTCTTCATGGCTCCATCCCAGTAGAAAATTCTTCCAATTAGAAGCGCGATCGTGGGAGTTTTTGGAAGCATTTTGCGGGAGTCTATCACTATGATTTCTCTCACAAACAGCGCGAAACCGGCTTTCCAATTCAGGACCAGACGACGCGCAATACCAGATCACGCCCCCACCATGAGAACAATATTCCGGCTCTTCAAGGCGCATCCCGCATCGGTAGGCGAGCGCTATCCGTGGCATATGTCGTCACCGTTTTCGTTTGGCGCGTCGCTGCTGTTCGCTTCGATGGCGTCGCGTCACCGATAAGCAATCCCCCCCTTCGACAACAACATGACAAGCTCACTAGTGTCTTCCCTGCTACGCCCGGTCCCCTATATGGGCGTGATCCACGTCGTTCACGAAGCCGTCAAGCTAGGCTTCCGGAACGGTCATCCCGACTGGTGCAACCTCGGCCAAGGGCAGCCTGAAGTCGGGCCCATGGCAGGCGCGCCGGAACGGCTGGCTTCGCTGCAGTTTGACGTCACCGATTGCGCCTACGGGCCGGTCGGCGGCATCGATGCCCTGCGTCAGGCGGTCGCGGACGATTACAACCGTCGCTATCGTCGCGGCAAGGCATCGCAGTACACGAGGGACAATGTCGCGATCGCGTCCGGTGGGCGGCTTGCGCTGTCGCGCCTGCTCGCCACCCTTGGAGAAATTCGTCTGGGCCATGTCGTGCCCGACTACACCGCCTACGAAGATCTGATCGCTTACCACCGCCACCGCTTCACGCCGGTCACGCTGCCGGTGGGGCCCGAAGACGGCTTTGCCATCCCGGCGCCGGCGCTCGAGGGATTGATCGCCAGGGAAGAACTGGATGCGCTGCTGTGGAGCAATCCCAACAACCCCACGGGCGCCGTGGTGCGTGGTGAAGCGCTGGCGCAGTATGTGGCGGCGGCGCGCGACACGGGCTGCTGGATGCTGCTCGACGAATTCTATTCGCACTTCGTGTTCGAAGATGGCCACGCCCCCGCGGACCAGCCGGTGTCTGCCGCCGAGTTCGTCGAGGACGTGGAGACGGACCCGGTCGTCATCGTCGACGGCCTGACGAAGAATCACCGTTACCCCGGCCTGCGCGTAGGCTGGGTGGTGGGGCCGACCGACGTGATCGACATGATCAGCCGTGCGGCAAGCGCCATCGACGGCGGCCCGCCGACGATCGTGCAACGGCTTGCCGTGCAAGCGCTGCAACACGACCGTGCGGATCAGGAAACGTCCGCATTGCGGGAAATATTCGCCAGGAAGCGCCGCATCATGCTCGACGCGCTGACCGAAATGGGTGTCGAAATCCCCTGCCCCGGCAACGGCACGTTCTATCTGTGGGGCCGAGTGCATCGGCTGCCCGCACCGCTGAACACCGCGGACACCTTCTTTACCGAGGGTCTCAAACGCAAGGTCATGACCGTGCCCGGCAGGTTCTTCGACGTCAACCCGGGCAAGCAGCGAGCGACCGAGTATATCGACGCAAGCTGGGTGCGCTTCTCCTTCGGCCCGCCCGAGTCCAATCTCCGCATGGGACTGGAGCGCCTGGGCGACATGGTCAACAGCGCCAGGCGAGGGTAATCCGGATGTCCCCCGATACCTACCTCTCGCACGGCGTCATCGATCCGGACGATTTCGGCGGCGTCGTCAATCCGCCGGTTTTCCATGCGTCGACCGTGACGTTTCGCAATCTCGACGACATGGAAGCGCGCGGGCACGCCATGTCGGGCGCCGACACGGATGTCATGTGGTACGGCCGCAAAGGCACGCCAACCACCTTCGCGTTGCAGAATGCCTTGGCGCAACTCGAAGGCGGGCACCGTTCGCTGCTGGTGTCGTCGGGCCTGGCGGCGTGTACGAGCGCGATCATGGCGTTCGTCAAAGCCGGCGATCACATCCTGGTGAGCGACAGCGTCTATGGCCCGACGCGCCACTATGTCGAAACGGTACTGGGCCGCTGCAACGTGTCAGCGACGTTCTACGACCCCACGCTTGGGTCCGACATCGCGGCCTTGTTCCGTCCGGCCACGACCCTCGTGTTCGCCGAGTCACCGGGTTCGCAGACGTTCGAAATGCAGGACGTTCCTGCCATTGCGAAGGTCGCACACCGGCATGGCGCGGTCGTCGTCATGGACAACACGTGGGCCACGCCCTTGTTCTTCAAGCCATTCGAACACGGCGTGGATGTCTCCGTGCATGCCGGGACGAAATACATCGTTGGGCATTCGGACGCTTTGATGGGTGTGATCACGACCAACCGTGAGTCATGGAACACGGTGCGCGACTATGTCTTCGCCACTGGTCAGCACGCAGGCCCGGACGACGTTTATCTCGCGCAGCGGGGCTTGCGGACGATGGCCGTGCGCCTTGAGCGGCATCAGCGTAGCGGACTGGCCATTGCCGATTGGCTGGCGCGCCGCCCGGAGGTGGCCCAGGTGTTGCACCCTGGGCTCCCTGGTGCGCCGGGCCACGCACTCTGGCGTCGGGATTTCACGGGGGCTTCAGGATTGTTCAGCGTCGTACTCAAGCCCGGATACGGGCGTGAGGCGTTCCGCGCCTTCATCGACGACCTGAAGCTGTTCCGCCTGGGCTTTTCCTGGGGCGGATTCGAGAGTCTCGTGATGCCCTTCGATCCCAAGGAGGAGCGCCCCGCAGCCGCCTGGCCGTATGCCGGCCAGGCATTTCGATTGCACGTGGGCCTTGAGGCCAAGGAGGATTTGATCGCCGATCTCGAAGACGCGTTCCACCGACTTGTCGGGCAATAGCGTTGCCCTTCAAAAAAATATCGATTCCTACATTGGAGACAAGGCATGAAATCCCTGAAGTTGCTGTTGCAAAGCGCGTGCATCGCGACCCTCCTGAATGTCACGGCGCCCGCCGTGCACGCTGAAGATCTGCTGGATTCGGTCAAAGTCAGCGGTGTCCTGAAAGTCGGCATGGAGGGCACTTACCCACCCTTTGGCTATCGCAATGGCGACGGTCAGCTCGACGGCTTTGACGTGGCCGTGGCCAAAGCCGTGGCCGACAAGATGGGGCTCAAGGTCCAGTTCATCACCACCGAGTGGAGTGGCATCATTGCCGGCCTGCAAGCCGGCAAGTTCGACGTCATCGTCAACCAGGTGGGCATCACGCCGGCGCGCCGCCAGGCTCTGGATTTTACCCAGCCATACGTCTATTCCGCGGTCCAGGTACTTCAGCGCAGCAATGACAAGCGCGAGTTCAATTCGCTTGAAGAACTGAAGGGAAAATCCGTCGGCGTCACCCTGGGCAGCAATTATGCCGAACTGGCGAAATCTGTGCCGGGTATCCTGGTGCAAACCTATCCGGGTACGTCGGAAAACCTGCGTGACCTAGCGGCCGGGCGCATCGATGCCGCCCTCAATGACCGCCTGATGCTGCCGTACCTGATCAAGAACTCCAAGATGCCGCTACGCACCGGCGCGCTGCTCGCTGGCACGAAGCTTGAGATGGGCATCCCGTTCCGCAAAGGCAATCCCAAGTTTGCCAAAGCCATTGACGACGCACTGAACGCGTTGCAGCAGGATGGCACATTGCGCAAGCTGTCCATCGAGTGGTTGGCTACCGACGCCAGCAGACCCATCGCCCAGTAATCGCTGCCACGCCGGCCGGCTCGCTCCATCGCTGCAGGCATGGGCCCGGCCGGCCACGCGGCCACTGCTACGGATTGAATCATGGAATCTCTTGATCTAGTTATTCATGCATCGCCTGTACTCCTGCACGGAGCGGCGATCACCGTGAAATTTGCCTTGGCGTCGATGGTGTTCGGCCTGCTGGTCGGGATCGTGGTCGCCATCATGGGTATCAGCACCAGTCCAATCCTTGGCGGCATTGCCCGCACCTATGTCAGTGTCATTCGCGGCACTCCGCTGCTGGTGCAGATGTTTGTCGTCTACTATGGCCTGCCAGACCTCGGCATTTCCCTGGATCCCACCAGCGCCGGCATTCTTACCCTCACGGCCAATGCCGGCGCGTACCTGTCGGAAAGCATGCGCGGCGCGATTCTCGGTATCGGCAGAGGGCAATGGAGCGCAGCGCACAGCCTCGGGCTGAGCCATCTGCAGACGCTGCGTTACATCGTCTGCCCGCAGGCCTTGCGGCTTGCCGTGCCAAGCCTCGGCAACACGCTAATCAGCCTGATCAAGGATACGTCGCTGGTGTCCGTCATCACCGTGACAGAGTTGCTCAGGTCGTCCCAGGAAATCATCGCATCAACGTTCCAGCCGCTTCCCTTGTATCTGTCGGTAGCAGCGATCTACTGGCTGTTCAGCACCGGATTGTCATGGGTGCAGCGTCGCCTCGAGGCGCGTCTGACACTGCCAGTGACGCGTTGATTTAACTGGTCGGAACCCCGAAGAAAGCAATCTGCAAGTAGGAGACAAAACAATGATCGCGCTCGAAGGCGTATCGAAGTGGTACGGTCAGTTCAAGGTGCTTGATGCGTGCAGCACCCAGGTAGAAAAAGGCGAGGTCGTGGTCATCTGCGGCCCTTCCGGATCAGGAAAATCCACGCTGATAAAAACGGTCAACGGCCTCGAGCCGTTTCAGCAGGGCCGGATCAGTGTGGACGGTGTGATGGTCGGCGATCCGAAGATCAAGCTCGCCCAGTTGCGTGCGCGGGTTGGCATGGTGTTTCAGCATTTTGAGCTGTTCCCGCATCTGTCCATTCTCGACAACCTGTCCCTGGCGCAGGTCAAAGTGTTGAAACGCCGCAAAGAGGAGGCACAGGAGAACGGAATGCGGCTGCTCGAGCGCGTCGGCCTGAAAGCGCATGCGCGGAAATACCCCGGGCAGCTTTCGGGCGGGCAACAACAACGCGTTGCGATTGCGCGCGCGCTGTCGATGGATCCGATCGCCATGCTGTTCGACGAACCGACATCGGCGCTCGATCCCGAAATGATCAATGAGGTGCTGGACGTCATGGTCGAACTCGCACGCGAGGGCATGACGATGATCTGCGTCACCCATGAAATGGGGTTCGCGAAAAAGGTCGCCAGCCGCGTGATTTTCATGGATGGCGGCGCCATTGTCGAAGATACCGGCAAGGAAGCCTTCTTCGGCGACCCGAAGTCGGCCCGGGCGAAGGAATTCCTCGCAAAGATTCTGCATTGACTCACACCACCTTGCATGAAGGCGGGGGAAGTCGAAGGCGATCAAGGTCCCCGCTGACAACGCCCGCCGCCGCCCCGTCTTGGTCCACCTCCCCCAAAGTCGAAATCATGAAGATCTCGGATCACCTTGCCTCCTTTTCCCGCCTCGATCTGGTCGGCGCGGCCACGCCCCTGCAAAAGCTTGATCGCCTGTCCGGGATGCTCGGGCGCGATATCTACATCAAGCGGGATGACACCACGCCACTTGCGTTTGGCGGAAACAAACTGCGCAAGCTTGAGTTCCTGGCGGCTGACGCCTTGCGCCAGGGCGCCGATACGCTGGTAACGGCCGGAGCCATACAGTCGAACCATGTCCGGCAGACGGCCGCGCTGGCGGCCCGTCTTGGGCTACGCTGCAGCGCTTTGCTGGAAAACCCGACCGGCACGGCAGACGGCGACTACCTGCACAGCGGCAACCGCCTGCTGCTCGATCTGTTCGACGCGCAGGCCGAGCCAGTTGCGAGTCTCGACAACGCCGACGCACAGTTGCAAGCCCTTGCGGAACGGCTGCGTAGCGAGGGGCACAGGCCCTATGTCATTCCAATCGGCGGGTCCAATCCGCTGGGGGCATTGGGGTATGTACGTGCCGGCCTGGAGTTGGCCCAGCAAGCCGAAGCGATGGGTCTTGCATTCTCGGCGGTCGTGCTAGCGTCCGGCAGTGCCGGAACCCATGGCGGGCTTGCGTTAGCGCTCGCACACGCGATGCCGGATACACCGGTCGTCGGCGTTACCGTGTCGCGCAGCGTCGCGGCGCAAACGCCGAAGGTGGCTGGGCTGATCGAAGGTACTGCTGCGCTGCTCGATGTCGAGGTGCCGGCAGGGCTGAAAGTCGAGCTGTGGGACGAGTACTTCGCGCCTCGCTATGGTGAACCCAACCAGGCTGGGCTGGAGGCCATCCGCATCCTGGCCGGTACCGAAGGGGTGTTGCTCGATCCCGTTTATACGGGGAAGGCGATGGCCGGCCTGCTCGATGGTGTCGCGCGCCGGCGCTTTACCGGCGATGGCCCGGTGTTGTTCCTGCATACCGGAGGTGCGCCGGCGTTGTTTGCGTATCGCAATGCAATCGACATGGAAATACGGACAGCGGCTACGACGATCCCAACGACGTCTGCGTTCTGATCGATGGCACACTAGATCTCGTCGGGGCGCTGTTACGTTGAAGGTAACGGGCCGCAACATCGGTAGGCGGCGTCGCTACTCATGAGAAACAATTAGGGCAGCACGGTTTTTCAAGCTAGCTGAGCGGCTGGGGTGATCTGGAAACCGAGGGCAGTCGCGCGACGCCGGAGCGCGGCGATGGCGCGTTGGCGCTGCTGTTCTTCGTAGTGCTGCTGGCCCCGGTCGACGAAGGCCTCACCGCGGGTCAGCATGAAGTACACCATGCGCGCGAGCTGATTCCAAATACCATGGAACTGATTCGATTTACGAGCAGCTATCCAGCCAAGCTTTCCGAATTTCTTCAATCTCACCCCGACCTGTTAGAGAAGACTCTCACGGCGAGTACCTACGAAGATATCGTGTCCAGTACCGGTTCAAGGTCTGCCCTGTTTGGCGATCGGCGTTGACACAGCAAGTTTTCTTAAGGAATCTATTCAAGGAGTCACATGACCGCAACAAAAGCGTGCCCGATTGTTTTGCGCAGTCGTCACGGTATCGTACATATCCTCGCATTCAAGCATCCCGCCGCAGGCTACCAGTTGGTAAAGGGCACCATTGAGCAGGGTGAGTCTCCGCCGGAGGCGGCAATTCGCGAGCTCTGTGAAGAGTCAGGGATTTGCGACGCTCACGTGGTTTCAGATCTCGGTCTTTGGAACGCTTCCTATCAGGAACAAATCTGGTCTTTCCAACTGTGCGAGTCAGGGGCGAAATTGCGTGACGAGTGGACCTTCGAGACTAGCGACGACGGCGGCCACATGTTTGAATTTTATTGGCACCCGCTGCAGCGGGACTTTCCCGAACTATGCCACCCCCTCTTTCAATCGGCTTTACGCGAGATTCGTGTGCGAATCGGAACGCTAACTACGTCGGCGTGAGTGGTCCGCATACCCGCATGACGAAGGTGCTGTCCTCGATTCCGCAGTTGTAAATAACCTCTACTAATGTCCGCTGTTCAGAAAGCGGAATGTCCCTTTAGAGCCTTTAGGGTCGGACAGCGACCATGCAGAGGAGCGCAGACTTGACCTCCCGTCGCTTGAAAGGCGATGGTCATGGAGACGCAGAACTCCCCTGCCGCTCGTCGCATGCCTTGGAACAGGTACGCGAATACCTGAGCGGCACGGCGGACGAAGCGGAGGTCGTAGCGCAGGAACTGCAGGCACAGCCGGACGGCATCCACTCGGTGCCTTCGGTCGTCATTGGCAAGCATCGCGTGAGCGGCGGTCAACCACCTGAGTATTTCACCAGGGTGTTGCAGGCCGCGGCCGCCAAAGCCGGGAATGTGTGAATGGCTGCCGGGGTCTCCTGTCTGCGCCAAACGTGGCCGATGCAGCACCTCTGTGGCCGGAGAGTTGCAGCCGATCTCGCCAATGCGCCGGGACAACGCTTCGGAAGCTGGTCAGCGGAGTGTCGACGAATCCACAAATATGCCCGCAACTAGTGCTTACCCCAGAACACTCCAGCGAATCCGAAGGTATCATGGCCTCTTTGCAAACGTTTGCAATACTAAGGTAACCGCCTCATGGGTAAGTCCTCATACATAGCGCATCCGTGGCCACCCGCCAGCCCTGCCGCGCATTGGCATCGCAGGTGCGTGCGGTCCGCTCCGGGCGCTTGGAGCCGGCATACATGGCCTGTATGCCGGCTCGTGAGGCTTGCTAGGCGAGGGGTGCCGAAGCGCGGATCGCGCTCAAAGCCGCTCGATAAACCAGTCGCAGATCAAGCTCAGGGCAGGTTCTGGCCGGTCGAGCTGGACATGCGCGGCGCCGCCTTCTGCTTCGGTATAGACGCGCAGCTCCTTGTGGCGGGAGCTCGCCTCGGCGAACAATTCCTGCGCCTCGATGAGTGGCGTTTGCCGGTCGTGTTCGCCATGAACGATCAGGAAGTCGCAAGTAATGTTGGAGGCGACCCCCTTCAGGCGAAACTTCTCAAGCTTCTCGAAGGCCTGGTCCCAGGTCTGCACGCCCATGATCCGGAGGAAATGCTTGCCGGTGGTGCCCAGCGCGGCATTGGCATCGAGTTGCTGGATGCCGGCGCCCTTTTCATATCCGACACGGCGCTGCCAGCAAGCGTAGTAGTCATAGATGGCCGCCCATGCCACGCAAGCCTTGATCCGCTTCTCGAAGCAAACGGCGCGCGGAGCGTAGTAGCCTCCCATCGAGGCCGCCATCAACCCGATGCGATCCGCGTCCACATCGTCCCTGCCCGATACATAGTCGACCACTGCCGACAGGGCCACTTCGGAGTCATGCCGCGCTACGAGACCCTTCACCCGAAGGGTGGCGCCCTGACCCGGGCCGTCAAAGCCAAGGCAATTGATGCCGCGCGCAGCGAGCGCACGTGCAACGTAGAACATTTCCTCCTTGGTGCCGTCGAGGCCGTCGTGCAACAACACCGTGGGCGCCCGACCGGTCACGTTCTGGGCTTTGACGAAGTATGCCGTGATAGCCGAATTCTCGAACGGAATATCAAGAATCTCGACCTGCGGGGAACTAAGCTCGGCAAATTCCCTGAAACAATCAAGATGCTTGCCATAATAAATTGGCGCACGTGCATCGTCCGGATCCAGGAACGCTTCCGTCCATTGGTAGTACTGCGCGGCGCGGAAATAAGCCTCCCGCGCGGTGACCGAGTGCCCCTTGCCCGCCGCATCCCGCGCTACGCCTTCGACTTGTTCGGAAAGCGTGTGCCACGCCTTGTGCCACGCCTCGGTATCACCCGCGGCACCGGCTTTCGAAGCTTCGTGCAGATTGCGGCAGACCCAATCTATCTCTCCAAAGATGCCACCGCCCGCCATGCAGCGCAGCACCGAGAGCGACCACATATAGTTGCCGGGAAAATACTGAAACATAGTTCCTCCAATTAATAACGCATTTTTAAATACCGCACAATCCGTAATGCTCTATCTATTTAACAGCATTACTATTTCCGTCTTGCCCAGGAATCGCTTCGACGGTTAAACTTTAAACGCACACTAAATTATCAGCATAACCAAAGCATCCCCCCGGTTACCCAATCGTCCCAAGATGGCGAAGGCACACCAACGAGGATTCAGGAGACACATCAATGGCCAAGGACCGGCTCATTCGCATCGTTCATGGCAGTTTCGGACGCGCCACGCTTCATCTGATCGAAGAGGCGCTTGTCGCACACGCTCACGCCGAGTTTCATCTGATTTTCAAGCTGGGCGGCTCGGACGCTCTCTTCAAGGTGGACGACAGCACGGTCACGGTGTCTGACGACCGCGCACTGCTGATCAATCCATGGTCGACACACGCCAAACTGGATCAAGGCCCCGAACGGTCCCTCCTGCTGGCGCTCCTGCTCGACCCCGGCTGGCTTGGAACCACCCTGGATATTGAGAACGCAGCAACCGGTCTGCAGTTCAGGGAGCTCGCCGCTGGAGTGGATGGCGAGATAGCGACGGCACTCGCCGCGCTCAGCGGCTGCCTCACGCACGGTGAAACCAATGCGACCACAAGCTGCGAGGAGGCCGTGGCCCAACTGGTAAGAGCAATCTCGGCACGATATGCCAAGCTTCGTTCCATGACCGAGATCCTGGCCACATCAAAGCCGCTTGACTATCGAATCAAACGCGCGGCGGAGTTCATTCGGAACCATGCATGGGAGAACCCGAATGTAGAAACCGTGGCGAATGCAGTGGGCATGTCGCGAAGCCGTCTGTTTGATCAGTTCAAGGCTTGCATGGGGATCTCGCCCCAGCAGTACCTCGACTGGGTTCGCGTGGGCCTTGCCACCCGGCTGCTGACAGAGCGTCACACGAGCATCGGCGAAGTTTCGCACCAGCTGGGCTTTAGCGCACAAAGCCACTTCACGCGCTTCTTCGTCCAGCATCTGGGGATCAGCCCGTCGGAATTCCGTCGTACGGGCATAGTCGCTGGCGTGCAGTCCGGGCAGTAGTGCGCGCCAGCCATCTGCAACAGGCTGTCAGGATCGCAGTGAATCCGAGATCTTCTGCCTGATTCGGGGTTCGAACACTGATTTCGGAAGCATCCCATGCACGGTCTTGGCCGGGATGGAAGTGTAATTGCTAGCCGTCTGGTTCGAATACTGGGTAATCCGGAAGTTCGCGGCGATACTGGCGAGCGAGTAGACATCCTGCGTGTCCATGCCGGAAGCTTCGCTCAACCAGCTGATCATGTGTCGCAAACACGCCGTCAGGGCATCATCCAGGTTCTTGCCGAATCCCAACGCAATCCAATGTGAAGGCGTCTCTGCCATTGGCAGGGCGAGGGCATTTCGCTTGTGCAGAAAGTATTGGATCTGCATGTCCTCCATCGCGGTTTCAATCGCAGTCTGATTGACTACGCCATCGCCTTGCGCCGCATGAGAGTCTCCTGTCCAGACCATCCCGCCCGGGCGCTGCACCGGCAAAAACAACGAGGTTCCCTCGACGAGTTCTCGCAACACCAGGTTGCCGCCATACGGTCCGCTGAGGATACCGCTGACGGGCTCGTCTGAAGCGGGCTGGACTGCCATGACGCCTTGAAACGGGGCGAGCCTGATACGAATGCCCGGCGCGAATTCTGTGTACTTGCGCGACTCGTCAAACTCAAAGTAGCGCAGGTATGGTTTGCTAAAGTCGTTCGGCAGCGCGCCTACCCCTTTGGGCGCCGAGTTCCAGCCCCACCCAATCGGGCGCAACCGGACCATGTGACATTCAATCACGTCTCCAGGCATGGCCCCCTTGACTTCGACCGGACCAATGTTCGAGTAGGGTCCTTGCGGAAACCGCTTGCGCACGGGTTCCCGCTCCTCAAAGCTCATGCCGTACCTGGCGCCATTGGCCCAGTTCACCCAGGTATTCGGGTATGCGACCAGATCACCCGATTCGACTGTTGCTACTGGCGCGACCTTCGGATCCAGTATGCCGACTCTCACGGTCTCCGATGTCGAAACGATACGATGAATCCTGCCTGGCTTGCGTACCGGAAGTGGGGAACCAACCGCATTGTCCGCCAACGCATTTCCCTCGGGCGGCGCTGTGACGGATGCCTGGGCCATTGTCTTTGCCGATCCCACACCGATTCCTGCGACGGCTGCCGCCTTCAGTAGTTGCCTTCTGTCGATCAACATCTTTTGTGCTCCTCCTTCTGAGAATCTGAATCTCTGGTTTTCACCTGATCGCCGGCTTTCCGGCTCATTGAAGTTGCGCGACGTACTGAGCAACAGCCTCGATCTCTCCATCGCTCATCAATGGCACGATCAGGCTCATCAACTTCCCCGGTCCGCCTCGCAAGCCCGTCCTCCATGCATGCAGCTGCTTCTCCACGTACTCGGATTGCTGACCACCGATCCTCGGAAAATCGGGAGCAATACCCTCACCGCCGGGCCGATGGCAAGAGACACACGCCGGCAATCCATTTGCTGGATTACCCTTCCAATAGATCACGCGACCAGGCTCGACCAGGTCCGCTGAGACTGGTTGGCTTCGTGCTGGCGGCCGATGACTGAAATAGCGGGCGAGATTCTGCATTTCATTGTCATTAAAGGGTTCCATCACTGCGCGCATCACTTCGTTGTTACGTAGCGGCTTCTCACCAGCGGTCCCCTTGAATTGCCGCATCTGCTTAAGCAGATAGTCCGCATTCTGTCCCGCGAGGCTGGGATACGCCCCTTGGTTGCTTTGACCGCCGACGCCGTGGCACGCCGCACATACCTGCTCTGCAACACGCCGTGCATCCGACAGGTCCCGTGCTCCGGATTCAGGTTCACCCCGGGCCTGTGAGATGAGCACAAGCAAGGCCGCGATCAAGGCAGCGTGGGTTCGGCGTGTCGGACGGCGTCTCACAATGATGTCCCCTCGGAAGATTGACTGGCTCAATTCAGATAGGCGCCCGTTTTGGCGACAATTCCCCTGGCGCGCTCGGTCTCGCTGGACAAGCGACTGGATAAGGCGTTGGAGCCAGACTGGCTGAAAGTGATGTCCACACTCAGTTCAGCCATGTATTTGCGAACTTCAGGATCATTCATGACGTTCCTGGTTGCTTCGCGCAACCGTTCTATGACCGGCGCGGGAGTACCCTTGGGCGCGAACAATCCATACCAGACCGTGATGTCGTAACCCGGGATGGCTTCGGCAATCGTCGGCACATCAGGCATGGACTTCAGGCGACTTGGTGTCCCGACTGCGAGCAGCCGCAACTTGCCGGACTTCACATGCGGCATGTACTCCAGCAACGGGCCGGTTGCCAGATCAATGTGGCCTGCAATCATGTCATTGATGGTTGGACCGCTACCCTTGTACGGAATATTGGTGATGTCCACGCCAGCCATCGTCTTGATCATCTCGAGCGGGTAGCTCGTGGGTCCTCCGTAATTCACCTTGCCTGGATTTGCCTTGGCAAACGCAATCAGCTCGGGAACAGACTTGTATGGCGTGTGTGGATTGGTCACCAGTACCAGCGGAGATTCCCCAAGCGGGGCCACGGGTGTCAGATCACGCGTGACGTTATATGGAAGCTTCCTGTAGAAGGCGGCGTTGACCGCATGAATGCTGTTGAGAATTCCAATCGTCTGCCCGTCTGGTGCGGCTCGCACGATTGCCTCGGCACCGATGTTTCCACTTGCGCCGGGCCTGTTCTCAACCACGACGGGTTGGCCGAGCACATTCGACAACCGCTGCGCCAGCGTTCTGGCCAGCACGTCATTGATGCCGGCTGGAGGGAAGGGAACGATGAAGGTAACGGGCTTTGCAGGCTTCCAGCTTGCCGACGCAGGTTCGGCCGCTGATGCCGCGCTCTCACTGCCAGGCAGGACTCCGAGCATTGCGGCGGCCAGACTTGCAAGTATGGCTAGCCTGGCTGATGCCACCCGAAGCGCCGGGGTATTAAGACTCAACATATGATCATGTCTCCTTGATTTCGTGATGCCAGTACGCACCGGTTACGTCTTGCTCCCTACTTTACCGATCCGACGGAATGGCGTTTTCCTTACCGACTAGCCATTTACCAGGAAGTCCATCATTTTTGCCTGGCAGGCTGTCCCGGACATTTACCGAATCCTCCGCAAAATGCGTCGGGTGCGATCGCATGCAACGACTCCTGGTGCAGGATTGAGATCCGTCCATCAAGAAAGGGAAGACAAATGGATACGAAAGACCTCGTTTTAGTTGGCCATGGACCTATACATGTCATCGCCTTGCATGGCTGGTTTGGTCATGCGCGAAGCTGGGGACACTTTCCAGGTGAAATCGATGTGGAGACCTTCACCTATGCTTTCATCGACTATCGGGGCTATGGATCCCGTCGCGATCGTGAAGGCACCTTCAGCATTGGCGAAATTGCCAAGGACACGTTGGCCCTTGCAGATGGGCTTGGATGGGACCGCTTCGCATTGCTCGGCCATTCGATGGGTGGGAAGGCCATGCAGGCCGTCTCCGTCCTTGCCCCCGAGCGCATTACGGCAATGGTGGGTATCACACCTGTTCCACCGACACCTGTCGAGTTCGATGCTTCCACGCGAACGCTGTTCGAGAGCGCCGCCCGCAGCGTGGAAGCCAGAATCGGGATCATCGATACCACCACGGGTAACCGGCTTGGGCGGGCATGGCTCGCGCGAATGGCACAGGATTCCATCGAGCACTCCGAGGTCGCGGCGTTTGCCGCCTACTTTCAGGCATGGGCAGACACCGACCTGTCGGGGCGAATTGCGGGCATCGAAATTCCCACACTGGTGCTGGTCGGGGAACATGATCCGTCGCTGACCGCGGCGTTAATGGAAGAGACCTACGGCAGGTTGTTTCTGAATGCGGAAATCGAGGTCATTGGTAATGCGGGTCACTACCCCATGAACGAAGCGCCAGTCGATTTGGCCACGCGAGTCGAGGGCTTTCTTGCCGGTTTGGCTGGCAGGATCTGAGGCGAGAAGCGCCGGCCACTGAACGGCCGGCGACTTACCCGAAGACGGGATTCGCAACGTCTGCCCCTATGGGGTTTCCGTTGCACCGATCGCGGCGATGCCACGCCTGCCCGCCTCCTCGTCCATGTCTGACGGCCCCCCGCTGACGCCAACAGCACCAGCCAATTGACCGCCGATATAGATCCCGAGCGAGCCTTGCGACGGAAAAAGAGGACCACCATAGACGAGGGAACTCATCTGCCCGAAGACAATAGGATTGGCTCGATAGCGCTGGGCCAGTTCGGCACCAGATGCTCCGCCGGTGGCCGCTGTCGCCAACGCCTTGCCGCGAGCGACATCGAATGTCGCAAACGGGGCTCCGTCCATCCGCACGCCAGTCACGAAGTGGCCTGCGGCATCCACGACGACAATGCTGACGGGTGTCTTCTTCTGCCCGGCGAACTGCGCCGCGGCACTAACGAGATGACTGGCTGTTTCCAGGCCAAGTCCCTTTCCTTGTACTGCTTGCTCTGCGCAAGCCGGAAGGGAGCCGCACAGCTGCAATGCAGCCGCCACCAGCACTAGGTATCGCATCGTTCGTCTTCCCCAACGGGCAAGGCTGCAGAAGGGAGCAGCCGACCAGCATAAGAACTCGCAAAGGCCGAATGGGCGGCTGCAGGAGGTATCGCCCAGTCGGCCACGCCAGGGCAAACTATCGCCCCAGCTGCGAACAGTGTTTTATCAGATCGTCCAATCTTTGCATCAGAACAGTTGGCGCATGCCAAACATCACGCCCTGCGGGTTGGATGCACCAGCGGGTGAAACGTCATTGGGGAAGTTTGAGAACGTGTAGTTGGCCTGACCCTTGTTCCAGATCTTGCTGGCATTTGCGTATAGTGTCGTGCGCTTGGACAGATTATGTTGGTAGCCCAGGGATGCCTGGTCGCCCCGGTTCGACGTACCAACCGTGCGCTGCATGCCATACGCCAGCAGCACCAGCCCGCTTGGACCCACAGGTACGGAAACGCCGACATGGTAGCCGCGGTCCTTGATCGTAGCCTGCCCCGGATTCCAACGTGTTGCCTGACGCCCGTTGACGAATACCTTCAACCACGGGAACTCATACGTTCCCCCGATTGCACGCTCGTCCCGATCGGCATCCGCGACGCCGCCAATGCTGTAGGTTCTCTCATAGGCCAGGCCGAGCCAGAGCGGCCCTCTGCCATAGGTAAGTCCGACCGCCTTCAGCCAGTCAGCGTCGCGCGGTGGCGCGGTGCGCTCGGCCCCGAGCGAATAAATCAGACTAGCTTGAAAGCCCGCCAGCTCGGGGCTCTCATACCGGATGGAATTGTCGGCGCGGGCAGTAAGGCTACTGCCCGCGGGGCCG
>NZ_BAAILO010000123.1:33838-35000 GCF_054589115.1 Cupriavidus sp. 8B
CCCTCGATGTAGTAGATAGGGGTATTCTGCCGGCCCAATGTCACCGCCCCCCACTGCGTGCTGCTCAGGCCTACCCAGGCCTGCCGGCCAAACAGCCGGCCACCTTGTTGCACGGTACCCGAGTCCAACGCGAGCCCGGTCTCCAGCGTAAACACGGCAGACACGCCGGAACCCAGATCCTCCTTGCCACGCAAGCCCCAGCGGGATTGGTAAAGGCCGCCGTCCTCCACGCGCGCGGCGTGCTTACCGCCAGACTTAACGTACTCAATGTACTGATCGGCCACGCCATAGAGTGTGACTCCGCTCTGTGCGCTTGCCAAACCCGGCGTGACAGCTGCTGCCGCCAACAAAAATGCTCCCAGCTTCTTCATGCTCTCTCCTTGTCCCATCCACCGTGCGCAGCGGTGTGGTAGTTCGCGCGGTCAATTGCCGCGCTGCAAGGGTACGAGCAAGAAGAAAGGAAGTATTAACCCAATCGTCCCGCCAATTGCAGTCAAGTCCGGAAAGGCGCTGGGGCACGCAAGAAGCCCAGCGAAGACGTTAGTTGCGTTTTTCGCAAGCAGTGTGACACCGGTTGGTGAACGGCCAATCTCGACTCCGGCTCTGGGGCGGCGCCCGGCACTTTTTGGCAAGCAAATCCCCCCCGCAGACCGCAAGGACCCGCGAAGAGCAAGCAGGTGCGGCCTTCAGGGCCGCACGCTAGAGATTTTTGCTCAGCTCATAGTTATACGGATCGCTCGAGAATCGTTGCGATTGTTCGGCGCTTACAACATGACTTGCACAGCCCAGCACGCCAAGAGTCAGTGCGCTGAGAATCGCTGCCGCGAGAATTCTTGTCATGATTTTCCTCGGCCGGGGAGTGCCCTTGCGGGCGGGAGTTCCGAACTTAATTCTAGTTGTTGCCGTTCCTGATGCGACGCCGCCTGCTGGGCCTGCGCAATGCACTGCCGCGCCGCATGCATCGCTTGCACCGGTGCATGCGCCGGTCATCGAGCGCCGAACCAGGTGCACCGTCAGTCACTCCCAGGATCGTCGCCAGGACGCTGATCGCATGATCGTACGGTTAGCGGGGGGGGGAAGCCCTCCAATCCACCCAAGTTAAGCAGCCCCAAAAAAGCTGCGATTGATCAACGCAAGGTATTGACAGGCAAGGAGATTTGAG
>NZ_BAAILO010000124.1:0-15234 GCF_054589115.1 Cupriavidus sp. 8B
CAAGGGCTGCTTCAAACAGTTTGCTGTGCATCGCTTGTGTTCTTCTTTACCTGGAATCCGCCCACGATACCACCCACTTGAAATTCAAAAGAGGCTGAATAACTGACCTCATGACGTTTCGCCGCTTTTCTGATGCGATAGCTCAGAAAGCGCATCGCCGCTTTCAGGAACCAAGAGGCACCCATCTCTTTCGCAAAATCGGGATCAGGCGGACCCGCGATCCCGATGAGGTTGCCACCCGGCTTGAGCACTCGCAGCGACTTCTCGAGAGCATTTCCGCCCTGCGTATCCAGTACCACGTCGTAGTCCTTCAGGATGGCCCCAAAGTCGTCTTTCTTGTAATCGATGACGATATCCGCACCGAGGCGCTTCACCAGTTCGATATTCGGCGCGCTCGTTGTCGTCGCGACAGTCGCGCCCACATGCTTTGCCAGTTGAATGGCAAAGGTACCAACGCCGCCCGAGCCAGCATGTATGAGCACTTTCTGCCCTTTCTTGAGTTGCCCTTTTTCTATCAGCGCCTGCCAGGCGGTCAACCCCACCAACGGGATTGAAGCCGCCTCCTCCATCGTGAGTGCCGTGGGCTTGAGCGCCACGCCATCCTCTTTGACCGCAATGAATTCCGCGAAAGTGCCGATGCGATCCTTGTGCGGTCGCGCATAGACCTCGTCGCCCGGTTTGAAGCGTCGTACGCGCGATCCGACGCGGACAACAACCCCGGCCAGATCGTTGCCCAAAATCAATGGCAAACGATAAGGCAAAATTAACTTGAAATCCCCGTCCCTGATCTTGGAATCGAGAGGATTCACGCCAGCGGCGTGAATCTGGATCAATACGTCGTCCTCGCGCAGCTCCGGGACCGGCATATCGCCGGCTCGTACGCCATTTTTGCGTCCATATCGATCGACGACGAATGCCTTCATCATGGTTCCTTGTCAGTTTCTCGTTGCGTCAAGTTGTTTCGCAGGCAGTAGCACGGATGTAGAGCTGCAGATCGGTCGCAGCACAGTCATGCGTTGACGTCGACGACTATGCCAGCACGTCCTTGTAGTCTGCCCTTTGGACGGGGAGGCGGCAGCAACACCGTCTACGTTGCGAGCCGCAGATCTTTGCGAATACCCGCGTCTACGAAGCCCGCAGGCGCAAATCTGCGTAGCAATCGCAGACGGCCGGCGAGTCCACCGGCTGCATAGCGGAGTTTCGGACGAGCCGCGATGGCGGCCTGCAGTACGGTCTCGGCCACAACCTCGGGACCGTCAGCGCCCTCGACCACCTCCTTCACTCGCTTATCCACGGCCGAACGCACCTCGCAGTACTCGTCGAGGGGGGCGTCGGGCGCCATGAAGTTCGCGTCAAAAGGCGTCTTGATATAGGCAGGCTCAATGACCGATACCCGGATGCCCATCGTGCGCAACTCATGGTCGAGCGACTCCGAATAGCCTGCGACCGCGTGCTTGGTGGCGGAATACAGCGCCATATAGGGCATGGGTAAGAAACCCAGCACAGAGCCGATGTTGATGATGCGGCCGCTACCTTGTTGCCGCATATGGGGCAACACGGCACGCGTCATGCGGATAATCCCGAAGAAGTTCGTATCGAAGATCTCGCGGGCCTGGTCAATCGAACTCTCTTCTGCAGCGGCAGGGGCGACGCCGAAGCCAGCGTTGTTCACCAGCAGGTCGATGCGGCCGTGTAGGCGCAGTACTTCCTTGACGGCAGCTTCCACTGATTCTTCGCTAGTCACGTCAAGTGGCAGCATCTCGAACGTCCGCTGGCCGGCTTGTGCACCGCGCCGGCTGGTGCCATAGACCTTGTATCCGGCCTTCGTAAGCCGCTTTGCCGTGGCTTCGCCAATTCCAGACGAGGCGCCCGTAACAAGCGCTATTTTGGTTTCCATGATGTCCTTCCGATATCGAGGGATGTCTTTACGTGGTTGGTCGGGCATTCATCCTGATAAAATATGATGCTCATCATATTTTAGATCCAGCGAAAACCGGCACCGGGCCGGCGGATTTACGCGTCAGTGGGCACGAGTTTTTTCAATGCTGCTTGAAGAAAGCTGTCCGACAGCTTGGGGTCGTCAACGGCACGCGCCAGCACCATGGTGCCAACCATGGTGGCAACCGTCATAAGTGCTTGTTCGTGCGCGCCCGGCTGACCCCAATCGGGCAATTGGCGCGCAACGACATCGACCATCTCCTTGATGCGGCGGGTGGCTGCGCGCCGCACGGCCGGCGCCTGGCGCGGCATCTCCGAGCCGAGGGCGGAGACCGGGCAGCCAGTCTCTATGCCTTCACAATGCTCCTTCGACAAATAGGCGCGCACCATCGACGGCAATGCTTGCTCTGGCGGCACGGAGGCGGCGATATGTTCCGACAGGGCCACGGCTTCAGCACCGGCGCGGTCAGCAGCTTCGGCAAGCAGCGCCTCGCGCGATGGAAAGTGGGCATAGAAGCCGCCATGCGTCAGGCCGGCCTCCTTCATGATTTCAGCCACTCCCGTGCCGTCATAACCGCTGCGCCGAATCGCGCGGGCGGCAACCTCGACGATCCGCTCGTGCGTGATTTCCCTACGGCTGACTGTTTTCCGATTGATTTGCGGCTTCTTCATGATGGTCATCATATAACATTTCGGCGCAATTTGCTGCACGGAGCAATGTCGATGGAGATCAATGCGCCCTCCAGACAGCGGCGAGCAGTGCAACTAGCTCCAAGACGCCGAGCCCGAGCTCGGTGTTTGCCTGGCGGTGGTCTTGGCAAGTGTTACAGTCTCGCGCGCGGCTGCCGGCTAGCACATGCGAGGATAGACCGACGACTCCTCGTCCGGCTTACCTTGGCCGTTGTATCCCAAATCCCGCCATTGACTCCGGGCCTGCCCGAAGGACGGCGCAGGGTCGCGAGCAGCCATCGGATCGAGCGGCCACAACCAGCCGATAGTGTTGAAAAACTCCTTTGGAGGCGATTGACCTGCGATTTCAGGGGGGCCCGGCACTGCCATGGCCCGCCGGGTAGTTCTTCACGTGATCGATGAAAGCACGCAGCTTCGGCATGATCTGCCGACGGCTTGGATAGTAGAGAAACACGCCCGGTATCACCGGCGCTAACGGCTCCAGCACGAGCACCAGTTTCCCCGCTCCCAGCCCTTCGGCGACCATCGGCTCAGGTAGCTGGGCAAGGCCTAAACCTTCGACTGCCGCACCCAGCATGGTAGGGAAGTCATGCGCGATGAGAGGGCCCGATACAACGATCTCGATCGCGCGGCCGTTGTCGTTGAATGACCAGGGCGCGATCGCACCGTTGGATCGCCGCCATCGCAAACATGCATGTTCGCGCAGATCGTCCATGCGTTCGGGACGGCTGCGGCCTGCGAAGTAGGCAGGGCTGCCGACGATGATAAGACGAAACGGGGGCGTCAACGGCACCGCGACCATGTCCGCGGCAACGAACTGAGCTAGCCGGATGCCGGCGTCGAAGCCTTCCGCCGCAAGATCGATCAGCTCCTCGCTTACGGCGATCTCCACTTCGACCTCGGGATAAGCCTTGCAGAAGGATGCAATCAGTGGTTCCAGCAGGATCGGCACCACCGCGCGCGGCACCGAAAGACGCAACAATCCGGCAGGCCGCTGGCCGAGTCCGCGCGCAACCTCACTGGCGGCGACAAGCTCTTCGAAGGCAGGCTTTGCACGCGAAAGAAACCGTTCGCCAGCTTCTGTCAGACCGACACTGCGCGTGGTGCGTATGAAGAGCGCTGCGCCAATGCGCGCTTCAAGCACATGCACCGACTGGCTGACGGCCGAGGGGGTCACGCCGAGTTCGGCGGCTGCCCGGCGAAAATTGCGATGCCGGGCAACGCTGAGGAACGCCTCCACGCCATCGAGCGCGCCCTGCCTGACTGTGAAGTTCTGCTTCATAGCCCGTCAACGTTGTGATGAATAGTCGCTCGCCGGAGGTCATGGTACACCTACACCTGCGGATGAGGCGTCGCGCCGATCTCGACTCGCAAGCCCGGAACAATCCGCTTGAGACCGTGGAGGAACCTCGCAATGAACGATGCACTTGATGGCGTGCGCGATCACTATCGCGCGACCGGCTTGACCGAGCGGCTGAGGGTCGCACTCGCGGTCCTTGGACCGGAGGATCAGCCGCTCACACCACAGCAACTGGACGCCCTCGACCAGTTTCACACCCGTGGGCTTGCTGCCACCGCCGAGCTTGCCGAGTTGGCCGGGATCACCGCCGACATGTCGGTGCTGGACGTCGGATCGGGCATCGGCGGGCCGGCCCGTGTTCTGGCTGCAACCCGTGGCTGCCGGGTTACGGGTATCGACCTCAGCGAACCGTTCGTGGATGCCGCGCGCTATCTCACCCAGCGCACCAGGCAAAGCGAACAGGTGTCGTTTCGTACCGCCAGCGCCCTCGAACTTCCCTTCGACGACAGCCGCTTTGATGTGGTGTTGCTGCAGCATGTTGCGATGAACATCGCCGATCGCGCGCGGCTTTACCGAGAGATCCGACGTGTGCTGAAGCCAGGCGGCAAGTTCGCGACGTTCGACGTCGTCGCAAACGGCAGCGAACTGCTCTATCCCGTTCCTTGGGCGCGAACCCCGGCCACGAGCTTTCTCCTGACGGCCGAGGCAACACACGAGGCAATCGAGAAAGCAGGCTTCCGCACGCTGGCGTGGCAAGACGACACGGAAGCCGCAAAAGCCTGGATCACCCAACGGCGTGCGTCTGGGCCGCCGCCCTCGCCAAATCTCGGCGTGGTGCTGGGGCCGGACTTCGCGCAACTATTCACCAACCTGGGACGCAATCTCATGGAAGGCCGACTCGGCATTCTCACTGCGGTGTTCGAAGCCGCCCCCACGAAGATCCGGAATCACGTGGAGAACCGCTCATGACCGCCGCTCGTGTTCCTGCTGATATCGTCTCGCCGCGTCCCGCGTGGCGCGACCTGCTTTGGATAGCACCGCTGACGGTTCTGTGGATTGGCTTGATCTACTGGCAGCCGATTATCCCGGCCAGCGGCGTTCCCACCACCGCTCACCAACTGACGGCCCATGCTGTTATCGCGGTCGGTTTATGGCTTGGCCTCGAACGCACCGACCTGACGCTGGGCCGACGCCGCACGACCTGGCTTGCGGTGATGATCCCATACACGCTTTGGTTCGCCGTCGCCTGGAGCGCGGCCATCAATGGCGTCTTCGGCAGCGGCACCTCGCCCTCACCGATGCCGTTGCTGCCGTTGGCGATCTTTCTCCCGGTGCTGATCGGTGCGCCACTGTTGCTGTTGCCGAAGCGGATGGGGCAGGTGCTCGATGCGATGCCTGAGACCTGGCTCGTCGCCATTCAGCTTTACCGCGTATTCGGCAGCTGGGCTCTCGCTGCCTGGCTGCGTGGGGAGATGCCCGGCGTGTTCGCGTTGCCGGCGGGAATCGGCGACGTGCTGACCGGCGTGTTCGCCGTACCGGCGGCAATCGCCGTCGCGACCGGCACGGCCGAGGGTCGGAAAGCGGCGATCATCTGGAACATCTTCGGCCTCGCGGATTTCGCCATTGCCATCACCCTGGGGTTGATCACTTCGCCCGGCCGGTTCCAACTGATCGTTCCGAATGTGCCAAGCATCGGTGCCGGCGCTTATCCGGATGTGTTGACCCCGGCATTTGTCGTGCCAAGCTCGATCCTGCTGCACGCGCTGTCGCTGCGCCAGTTGATCCGGCGATCCGCCGGCTGATCTAGCCGTCGCGTTTCCGAAAAGCGGCCTCCCCGGCATCTGACACCTCGACCCACTCCGGGTCAGGCGCGGCGTCGGGGACGTAACTGTCGTGCCAGTTCCACCACTTATACGGTCGGCTCTGAGGGTAGCCCTCCGGCGAGTCCTCCCACGTCTCCTGACGCCCGAGCGCCGTCATGTCGAGGTAGCTCCAGGTGGTGCCCATCGCTTCGTCGCCGCGGCTGTTGATGAAGTAGGTGCGGAACGCGCGATCGCCGTCGCGGAGGAACGCGTTGTGGCCGTGCCACTGGTCCACACCGAAATCGGCGTCGAAACTGTCGGTGATCGTGTACCAGGGGATCTCCCACCCCATTCGAGCCTTCAGGCGCGCGATGTCAGCCTGCGGCGCGCGTGA
Organism: Cupriavidus sp. 8B; assembly: GCF_054589115.1. NCBI lineage: Bacteria > Pseudomonadati > Pseudomonadota > Betaproteobacteria > Burkholderiales > Burkholderiaceae > Cupriavidus > Cupriavidus sp. 8B. The sequence goes on from NZ_BAAILO010000124.1 coordinate 6,125, forward strand.
GGCGAACACGAGGGTGGTGTCGCGGGCGTTCAAATGGGCAAGGTGGGCAACGTGGTCGGCCACCATGGAACAGCCGATGCAGGCATGCTCCGGCCAGCCGTGCACGCCAGGTTCAAAGAAGGCGCGATAGATGATCAGCTGGCGGCGACCGTCGAACAGGTCAAGCAGGCCCGCTTTGCCCTCGGGCCCGTTGAACACATACGCTTTTTCAACGGCAACCCAGGGCATCCGCCGTCGCTCGGCGGCCAATGCGTCACGGGCGCGGGTCAAGGCCTTCTCTTTGACGAGAAGCTGCTCGCGCGCAGCCTCCCACTCTTGTGGCGACACAATCGGCAGCGTTTTCATGGCGTGCTGTCCTTCTTTACGGCCGTCATCAGGTGATGTAATCGTGGTCATTGCAACCTCAGAATTAGAGCGAGCTCGCGTGTCCTCGGGCTGGAACGCAATACCGTTCACTGCCGATCGCTCGCTGTTGGTCATGAGGTAGTTTTAGTCGCCAGACGTCGAACGGTGGGAGTGACAAGTGTGACGGGATTCATTGTCTGCGGCTGAGCGGCCGGTTACCCGGTAAGAGCAGGCTTTTACGTCCAGCGATCGACTGTCTCAAGCGGGTTGCGGAAACGGCCGTTCGTCCTTGGCTAACGAACGGCAGCTCATCGCCCATAGCCACCGGCGGGCAATTGGCTTTCTGGGTCCATCAGGAGTGTCCGCTTTGAAGAACGCCGAACTGCCGCTCTCGAGGTGCTTGTGCTTCCTGTTTCATGGCGTTGGCCGGCTGAAATGCAAGATTTTCGCGTTCATCCGGATGGGGTAGATACAGCCGTTACGCGTCACACTGGATGCACAGCGCGCAAAGCCGTGGAATCCTGGTCGCTTACTTTATTCCTTGCATACACTCCTTCGGATCCATGGCCCCCAGGTTCTTGACGATTTCGAATTTCATGCCCTTCACCTGGGCGATATACATGTTCATCCGGACGTGATGCTGGCCGGGCACCATTTCAGCCGGGCCGCCTGGCCCCTGTGCGATCTTCGCGTGGTCCAGTGCTTTGATCACATCATCCTGGGTTAGCGAGCCGGCTTCGTTTACCGCAGCCTCCCAGAGTTTCAGGCCACGGTACATGCCGGTGGCTGCGCTGCCGGCGGTGAATTTGGCGTCGCCTGGATAGAGCTTGTCATACTTCGCCAACAGTTCCTCGCTAAAAGGATCGTTGACGTTCTGATAGTAGTCGAGGCAACTGTATAGGCCCTCCACTTGTTCCGGCGGAAAGAAGCCCAGGAAGTTCTCCTCGAAGTACGTGCACACGAGGTGGCCGCCGCGCTTCATGAAGCCGGACTGATGGAGTTGTTCGAGGAACGACCCCAGGCCGGGCGGAACTATCGTGTTGAATACCACCTCGGCTCCGCTGGAGATGATCTTTTCGATTGTCGCTCTATAGTCGGTGTGGTCGAGCGGAAAGTACTCCTCGCCGACGATCGAGCCGCCATGGGCGGTTGCCACCTCACGTAGCTTCCTGTTCATCGTGTGCGGCCAGATGTAATCAGCCGACGGACAGTAGAACTTCTTTGCTCCGGTGTTCTGCATCAGCCATGGAATCGTGGATTCAACCTGCTGAGCTGGCACCGGGCCGGTGCAGAAGATCAGCGGGTGGCATTCCTCTCCCTCGTATTGCTCCGGATAGATGTAGAGCTTCTTGCCCTGCAAGACAGCAGGGCCCTTGATGGCTTGCCTCATGGAGCTGTAAATGCCGCCGAAGACAACGTCGACCTGATCTTGCTGGACGAGCTTGCTCGACTTGGCTTGCCCAACGCTATCGGTCGTTGCGCTGTCCTCGAGGTACAGATCGATCTTCCGTCCCAACAAGCCACCCCTTGCGTTTATCTCATTGATCACCATTTTGGCCACATTTGCATTGGCGATACCCAAGAACGAGAGGGGACCTGTAATGTCGGTGATGACGCCCACCTTGATGGATCCGCTTGTTGAATCACTCATCGGTTCTTCCCCCCTCAAAGGATCGGTTATCGACGAACACCCAACGGCCACGTTAAGCGGCGCAAGGCAAGGCCGCCGGCTTGCATCAGTAGCTGGGCGATATTGTCAAGACTAGTCCATTGGGGCAGTTTTTCCTGTCCACTACCTCACTAGCGACTGATGCCTCCGTTCAAGTTAAGAGTTAAGAGTAAAGGCGACCAATGGCAGCTACAGGTTGATAAGCAAGCATCACATGATCGAAGGTGCAAGTGGCTGCTTAGGCCGATGAAGCAATGATCGCCAACCTTGAGCCGGATGGCCGCTAGCCCCCCTTCACCGGCCGTTCAGCGAGCGGAGGCTGGATGGCGGCTCATCGACCAAAGCAGACACCCGAAAAGTCAACCCGTCTGTTTCCGCGTTCCGCGAACCGTCAACTTTGAAGACCCGCCGCTATAGCGGCGGTCGAACGACGTCCCGAATGGGCGGCATGAGCCGCGTGATCGGTGGCGCACCCGCGAGCATCCGCCAATTGCGCTCTGCGCCATATCGTCTATGTTAGGTGCAGTAAGCTGAGGAGAGTGGGATGCGACGAGACGGCCAACGCCAGCGGTTGTTCGCGACCGCTGCCAACGGCTGCCAAGGCCGCAGCATGTCGCGGACCGCCTTTTTCTTCGCCGCCGGCTGTCTCGCCATTCTCTTGGTAGCTTGCGGGACACCGGTGGTCGGCACTCCGCAGCTCCTGTCATTCCTGCAAGACGGTTCGACGACGCGCGAAGACGTCTACCTGCACCTGGCCGAACCCAGTGCAACGTTTGAGGCCGGGCGCATTCATACGTATCTGTTGGACGAGGACCAGGCCGGCTACATCCTGATGCACCGTAGCGGGAAGGAATGGAATGGCAAGTACAGCCTGGTGCTCGCCTTTGACGAGCATGGCGTGCTGCGGCGCCACTCCCTGGTCAGGATCCGGTCGATTCCAAACTCGCCCTGACCGGGGAAGGAAATGCAATGTCTTCGCATGCGTACTGGTCCATCGCTGGCGCAGGCAGTGCGGCGTTGCTGCTAGCCGGCTGCCCGATCCCCATCCCACCAGGCTATGATCGGGACAGCCGCGAGAATGTCGCAGCCACGGCTCCGGTGGCCATCAAGGCGGGTGAGACCACGCGCGAGGATGTGTTAATGCTGCTGGGCGAGCCCGACGTCGTGGCGATTGACGAGTCCTGGATAGCGTATGCCAGCACCTACACCTCTGGCGGTCTCGCCGTGCTCGTGGCCGCAGGTTCAGGAGCAGGCGTAGTCGGCGCCGCGAACATGCGCTACCGCCGTTTGATCATCGAGTTTGATCCGCTGGGTGCCACAACCGCGCTGGTGTTCGAATCCAAACGTTGCTTCGAGTATGGCGCCGTCGCACTCAACAACAATCCGAATAGTCAAGGGATCGGCAGCAAGCCGTGCTTGGATGCCCAGGGGCGGGACATCCCCAGCAAGCTCCATTTGCCTGCCATGCGCGAGTGAGTGCCGGTCTGTCAGTTCGGCAAGCAATGCGACAGCTCAAGAGGACGCATCCGCTGATAGGACATATCAGTTTCTGGTAAAGCGAAAAGAAGTGATTGTTGGACGAGTCAACCTTGGCGGCGTGACACGCCCTTACTTTAACAAGGCGTCGCTCGGATATCGAATCGGCGAGCGCTTCGCGGGTGACGGATATGCGACCAAAGCAGTTGAGCTAGTGTTAAGCAAAGCTCGTGATGATTTTGACCTGCGGCGAATCGAGGCCACGGTCGGGCCTGAAAATCAGGCGTCTTCTCGTGTTCTGACACGCAATGGTTTTGCAGTGTACGGGACAGCTAGACGTAGCATGAAGCTTCATGGAACGCTGATTCGGAAATATAAAGGACGTGTATTGCCGCATCTTTGAACGCCCGCCATCGAGGTTTTCGAATGACGGTTCCGGGTCGGCATGCGACGACCGACGCCTGATGGCCAAGGGCCCCTCCCGGCCCAGAAGCAGACATACATCTGATTCAGACAACACGTGCCTGATCCGACGCAAGTCAGAGCGGCAACAGGGCGGCACGGGCGGCGGCCAGAACCTCGCGACTCAAACCATCGAGCAACCCTGACGCCGCGCGTGCGTGTTGCCAGTGAAGTGGTACGTCCAGCGGGGTGTCCGGCACCAACTCGACGAGTGAACCGTCCTGAAGATGAGGGGCGATCAGTGCCTTCGGATGCAAGCCCCAGCCCATGCCCGCCAGGGCTGCGGTCACAAAGGCCTGTGGCGAAGGCAACGTGTGCCGGGGAAGCTCCACATGCCGATGGCATAAACGCCGCGCCCAGCGCGCCTGCAACTCGTCTTTGGTGTTGAACACCAGGCTGGGCGCCTTCGCCAGACTGCCAGCCCCCACGCCGTCGGCGAAATGGCGTTGCACGAATGCCGGGCTGGCGGCCGCCAGGTAGCGCATGGAGCCCAACGGGCGGCTGTTGCAGCCTGCGGCAGGACGCGCTGTGGCCGTCACGGCGGCCAGCACTGCGCCGCTGCGCAACCACTCGGTGGTGTGTTCCTGGTCATCCACCGTCACCTCCATCAACACGGGACTTTCTGCAGCAAAGGCCGCGATGGCCGGGGCGACCCACGTGGCCAGGCTGTCGGCATTCACCGCAATGGGTAGCGCTACCCGTGCAATGCCCTCCGGAGCAAGCGCCGGTAGAGCCCCCTGCAACGCCTGCTCGAGCAGCCGCACACGGTCAACGTGTTGGCACAGTCGTCGCCCCGTCTCCGTGGCCCGGCAGGGCTGATCGCGCACCACCAGCGCGCAGCCTACGCGCTCCTCCAGCAGGCGGATCCGCTGCGATATCGCCGATGGCGTCACATGGAGCGCGCGGGCTGCACGCTCGAAGCTGCCCTCCCGAACCACAGCAGCCAATGCGGATAGAGCGGAGTAATCAAGCATCAGATAAGTTTAACTAAACTGAGTGAAGAAACGGTAGTTTGTCTTCATTCGCAAGTGCAGGCAAGCTCAACGCATGATCACCTCGCTTGCCACCACTTCGCTTGCCTTATCCGTTTCCCTCCAGGGCCTGGCCTTGAGCCTGGGGCTCATCGTGGCCATCGGCGCGCAGAACGCGTTCGTACTGCGCCAGGGTCTGCGTCGTGAGCATGTGGGCAGCGTGGTGCTGTTCTGCGCCATGGCGGACGCCTTGCTGATTGCCGCGGGTGTCATGGGCATGGCCCAGGCCTTGGGGGAGAGCCCCGGCCTTGCGCGTGCACTGTCGCTGGCCGGGGCCATCTTCCTGGCGGTATATGGATGGCAGGCTCTGCGACGTGCGCGGCATTCGCGCCAATTGAAAGCATCTGAGGGTGGGGAGGGCCTCAGCCAGGGTGCCGCACTGGCGCAGGCGGCGGCCTTCACGCTGCTCAACCCCCATGTTTACCTGGATACGGTGCTGCTGGTGGGCAGCATTGGTGCCCAGCAACCCGCGGCGCTACGGGGCTGGTTCGTGGCGGGCGCAAGCTTGGCCAGCTTGTTCTGGTTTGGGCTTCTGGGCTTTGGCGCACGCTGGCTGGCGCCCTGCTTCGCCCGACCGAGGGCCTGGCAGGTGCTGGATGGCCTGATCGGTGTGACCATGTTCGTGCTGTCCGCTCTGCTGGTGCGTCACGCCCTCAAAGGATTCTGAGGCGTTCTCATTGAGGCCCCCGCAGGAGGCATGCAGGGGGCGCCACGAAGGCGCCACCTCGGCCGGCGCATGGTCGCGGCCGACCATGGCGGCGCTGGCTAAAGCCCTTCACCCCTTGCGGAACAGAGGGGCGCCTCGGGGGGCACCGGTCGTGCCGCCGTCGACGACGATTTCCGCCGCTGTAATGCCCGAAGCATCATCGGACGCGAGGAACAGCGCCGCCTTGGCAACCTCTTCCGGTGTGGCCAGGCGACCCATCGGAACGCCTGGCGCGAGCGCGTTTTCGATCTCCTCCAGCGTCGCGCCGACTCTCGCGCCGCGCGTCCAGATCGACGTGCGCGTGCCGCCAGGGATAACGGTATTCACCCGGATGCCACGCTGAACGAGTTCGGACGCAAACACCTTCGCCATTCCAGTGACGCCGGCCTTTGTTGCGGAGTAAGCGGCCGATCCCGGCGAGCCCAGTTCGCGCATCACCGAGCCGTTCAGGACAATTGAGCCGCCTGCGCTCATCAACGGAAGCGCCCCTTGGACCGTGAGAAAGACCGCCGTGAGATTAGTGCGAAGAATCGCCTCGAACGCAGCGGATGTCGTGCCGCCGAGCGGCGTGGGACCGGAAATCCCGGCATTGGCGAACACGATATCGAGCGACCCGAAGGCGTCCTGAATCTGTTTGAACATCGATTCGATCGCGGCGTCGTCGTCGAGATCCGCCTGGATGCCAACGGCGTTTTCACCCAGTTCGGACACCGCCTCGTCCAGTTTTGCGCGATCGCGGCCGGTGATCGCAACACGGGCACCTTCGGCAATCAAAAGCTTCGCCGCAGCAAAGCCAATCCCACTGTTGCCGCCGGTTACGAGTGCGGTTTTTCCACTAAAGCGCATGATCCTTCTCCTTTGCATTGCGTGTTACGACGCGAGATCGCGCCGAAAGCGGCGCCTGTTGGCGACGCGAGAACCTGGGAACTTGCCATGCAGCGCCGGACAGCAGCCGCATCCGATCTGACCTGACCATCGCTAACAGCGCAATTCTGTATGTTGATCGTCATGCAGAAATTCAGTATTATGCGCGTAATGCAAGTTGTCAAGAGGGATGAGGCGAAGAATGGGTTATTCGCAGGCACAGAAGGCTGAGAGCAGGGAGCGCATTCTGGAGAACGCGTCGCGGCAGATCCGCGAACACGGCATTGAGGCTCTTGGTGTCGCCGACTGCATGCGCAGCGCGGGTTTAACGCACGGGGCGTTCTACGGCCATTTTTCGTCGCGTGATGCGTTGATCGTGGAAGCACTTGAGCACGCGGTCATTCAAAGCGAGAAGCGCCTTGCATCTCTTGCCGCGGGGTCGGGCAAGCAGGCGAAAACCCCGCTGCAGTCTATTGCCGAGGCCTTCCTCAATGAGCGTCACGTGAAGAATCCAGGCAACGGATGCGCATTGTGCGCGCTTGCAGGTGAGGCGCGCCATGTGAATCCCGACATCCGGGAACTACTAACTGGCTACGTACGGAAATTGGCGGCACGGATAGCGCAGGCTACATCCGGTAACAACGAAAACGCGGCGCTTGGCATCGTCGCGACCATCGTGGGAGCGATTACGCTTGCGCGCGCGGTGGACGACGACAAGCTGGCGAAGTCGATTCTTTCCGCCTCGCTCGCGATGGTCATGACGCAGGACGGCGGCGCCCGTTAGCGCTTTAGACGCTCATGCCAAGATCGGTAATACTGATCGTTTTCGCGTCGCACGCTCGCATCAGGGCCATGCCGCGTCGGCGGGCCAATGGCACACATCTACCGACACCCTCTTCATTGACTGAGACACGGGTGACAGTAGGCTTTCTCTGCGTGCCTCGCCGACTGTTCCCCGATTAGCTCCTCCCCCGGATGTCCGCTTCGGGTCGGCCTGCGCGTCGTCCTTTTCGAGGCTTGCTCGGCGTTCACTCACGTTACGGCCTGCACACTCGCGCTGTCACCGTATTTCGTGACTCGCTTACCCGAAGGCTTCAGCCACTTCGTTACCTCCCGCCGCCTCCGCATGATAATGTCGGCCTTGGCCATGCGCTAACAGGAGGTTGTCATGCCCCGATACGTTGCCTTTCTTCGCGGCGTCAGCCCGATGAATGCCCGGATGCCCTCGCTCAAGCTCTGCTTCGAGGCGGCGGGCTTCTCCGAAGTGAAGACCTTGCTCTCCAGCGGGAACGTCGTGTTCAATGCTCGCTCGTCGTCACTGGCCGCCCTGGAGCGACGCGCCGAGAAGGCGATGCAAGCCGGACTGGGCCGCAGCTTCGACACCTTTGTCCGGCCCAGCAGCTATCTCCAGGACCTCATCGACGCGGACCCCTTCGCCGAGCTCAGCCTCTCGCCTTCGGCCAAACGGGTTGTCACCTTTCTCCGTAGTCCCGTGTCGCCAGACCTGAAGCTGCCCATCGAGCGCGACGGTGCAAGCATCGTCAAGGCCAATGCCATGGAGGTCTTCAGCGCCTACGTCCCTGACCTGAAGAAGGGCCCCGTGTTCATGAGCCTGCTCGAACGCTCGTTCGGTAAGGACATCACCACTCGAACGCTCGACACGGTCATCAAGTGCGCCGGTGCATAACCCTCATGTGCAAGCGCCGGACGCCCAGAACACTTGCACCAACCGGCTGAAATGGGTCGACAAGAGCCGAACGGTACACCGCTGCCGGAGGTCGCACTCCGGCCAGGAGCCGACCTTGGCTGTGCTTTCGCGAGGGTCCGATTCAGACTGGTGAGCGGCTGTTCGATGGAGACCATCGAACTGGCAATTTCGCCGAACTCCCACCGCGGAACGATCGCGCCACTCGCAAGCTTCAGCGCCTCTTCATCTCAAATCGTCGAAGTCTTCTGGCGCTAGCCTGAGGGCGGCAGCTCTTCCCCAAGCCGAATCTCCACGCAGACGCATTGTGCCGAAGCCCAATCGATTGATTGTCAAGTCGCCGAGGTCAATCGTTCCGGCGAGCGCTGCGCTGTTCTGTTCTGTTTCAATGGCACCTCCATCTTGTCGGCGTCCTCAACCGAAGTGGTTGGTCTCCGGCCGGTTGCGCTGGGTCAAACGGCGCGCCCCAATTCCAGTGGACATTGAGAGCGAGCAACTGATACTCCATTCTTTCTCAGAAGAATCTATAATTGCTCGCTATGAGCAAGGTTTATCGGATCAACGAATTCGCAAAGCGCATCGGACGGGCTCCCAGTACGGTGCGCCGCTGGGAGCGCGAAGGCATCCTGGCGGCTAAGCGCCTGCCTTCCGGACATCGGTACTTTGACGAGTCCGACGTTCGGGCGATGCTTGGCGGCGGGCCTGAGAAGCGATCGACAATCGTGTACTGCCGCGTCAGTAGCGCTGGGCAGCGCCACGACTTGCGATCTCAGGTGGCGGCGATGGAGGAATACTGCCGGGCTGGCGCAATTGCTGTTGACGAGTGGATTCAGGAAGTCGGCGGCGGCATGA
>NZ_BAAILO010000125.1:0-36722 GCF_054589115.1 Cupriavidus sp. 8B
GCTTCCGGACCTTCAGAGCGACAGAAATCGCGCTATATCATGCACTTGGCAATCTCCCCGAGCCTCCGTCCACCCACACTTTTTTCTGACGAACCTAGATTCTTGACGACGTGGAACGGATGCTCGACCCGCGCCCGAATCTTGGCCTTGTTCCGCTCGACGGCGACCAGCAAGTCCTTGATTGCGCCGTCGCGCATTGCCTTAATCTTGCCGCGCTTGACAGCCACCTGCCACTTCACGGACTTGCCTTGCATCTCGTCGCGCTTCTCCACGCCCGTGTAGCCCGCATCACCAAATGCATGGTCTTCGTGGCCATGCTGCAGGGCATGCGCCGGCGATACATCCGACTCGTTCGCCGCGGTGCCCACTACGCCGGTATCACCCAGATGGAGTCGTTTCTATATCCTGGATGCGAAGAACCGGCCTGTCCAGGTGTTGGACCAGGGCGAGTGGTCGCCCTGGATGGCTGAAAACGAACTGATTTTCCGCCGCACGCCGATGAAAGACTGCGGCGTCGTGGTCAGTACCCGCTTCCGCGGGGTGTCCGAGCGAGCACCTTGGGGACACACCGCTGTTCGTGACTCGTGTTGTTGGGAAGGTGGCGGAAGAAAATGAGAGCTATGGAGCCCGCACGCTTGATGAGGCGCTGGAGCAACATGAACAGCTAGTGCAGAAACTCATTCGCGCATTGCGCGCCGCTCATCGCTAGCTAGATTGAGCCGGGATCTGAGTCCGCGCGACGGTGTTCGGAATCCATATCCGCTTGCCTCGAGGCATTCCTGCCGCCCATAGCAAAACGGCGCACGTGAGCGGTACGCCGTTGGAAAATTCCCAATCTCGTTGGAAATTCCGCATCATGAAACGGGATGCTTTCCGTAAGCATGTTCCCCGACCGTAATAAGAGCACGGCCAGCGGGAAAGGTCGCGGTGCTAGCGCTTCCACCCGGTCGGATATGTGGCGGCGCAGCAGACAGTGCGGCCGCAGGTGTAGAGATGGCAAGCTGTGGCCGCCGGCGCAACCCATAAGCCGCCGGCAGGGCAGGGCGGTGGCCCTGCGCGGCATGAGGTCCGGTGCGATGACAGAAGCCGAATCGTACGATCTGCTTCGCGCGCCGGCCCCGGCTTCAGATGCCGAGAAAGCGTCGGCCAACATCCGGATCCTGGCGAAGAGCCTCACCGCTGCCAGCCATGACGAGTTGCCCGGCCACCAGCACATAGCCTACGTCGGCGAACTCCAGTCCCTTGCGGGCATTCTGCTCGACCAGGATGATGGTCTTGCCGGCCGCATCGCGCAGTTCGGAGAGGATCTCGAACACCATGTCGATATTGCGCGGCGAGAGCCCGATCGAGGGCTCATCCACCAGCAGAACCTCAGGTTCCATCATCAGGGCGCGGGCAATCTCCAGCAGCCGGCGTTCACCGCCGGACAGCACGTTCGCGCGTTGGCTGCGGCGGTGTCCCAGCGCCGGATACCGGGTGCAGATGCGGTCCGCCGCGGCAGCGGCCTGGTGGCGGAGCGGCATTCGGTATCCGCCCATCAACAGGTTTTCCAGCACCGTCATGTCCGGAAAGATCGAGCTGTCCTGCAGCACATAGGCCATGCGCGCCGCTTCCAGTTTCTGCTGCGGTGGCAAGCTGGTAATGTCGTGGCCGTTGATGCGGATGGTGCCGGCCATGACGCGGGCTAGGCCGTAGATGGCGTGCAGCACGGTCGACTTGCCTGCGCCGTTAGGTCCGATGAGGCACAGCGAACGTCCGCGCCCGGCGCGCAGGCTGAAGCCATGCAGGATCTCCATATACCCGTAGCCAGCGACCAGATGGTCGACCTCGACCATCGGGGCGCTGCCGGCAAGTGCTTCAAGCTGTGCCAGGGTCGGCGGTGCCCGGGGCACGGCGGCCGCGATATCAGCTTCGCCAGGGGTGACAGACGGACTGATCATGGCGACACCCCAAGATAGGCCTCGATCACGCTGCGATCGGCGAGAATCCGCTCCGGCGGACCCTCGGCAAGCAGCGCGCCATTGGCCAGGCAATAGACGTAGCTGGCCAGGCCCTGGATGACCTGCATGTTGTGCTCGATCACCAGCAGCGCAATGCCGCGCTGCGCCTGGATGCGCCGAAGCAAGTCGACCATGCCGTGGATCATGACGGGGTTGATGCCCGCGGTGGGCTCGTCCAGCAACAACAGGCTCGGCTCGTTCATCAACGCCATGGCGAGTTCCAGGAGCTTCTGCTGGCCGAAGGACAGATTGCCGGCGCGGTCCGGCTCGCGCGCCTGCAGGCCCGCAAAGCGCAGGCAGTCGCGCGCGCGCGCCATCACACTTGCCGGTGGCCGGCGACAGAGCGCGGCTAGCCCTTCGTGCCCGCGCGGCACACTGACCAGCAGATTCTGCAGGCAGTTCATATTGGCAAACACGCGGGTCTGCTGGAACGTGCGCGCGATCCCGAGTCGCGCGATCTCGGCTACGCGCAGGTGCGAAATCTCCTTGCCGTCGAAAAGCACCGAGCCGTCGTCAATGGAATGGTTCCCCGCGATGGAATTGAACAGGGTCGTCTTGCCGGAGCCGTTCGGGCCGATCAGCCCGACGATCTCGCCGCGCGGTATCTGCAACGAGATGGCACGGTTGGCCACCACGCCGCCAAAGCGCTTGGTGACATTGCGCACAGCCAGCAGCGCGCTCATGACAGCAGACTCCCCGCGTCCCCATGGCCAGGCTCGCGCCTGTGCGCGGGCAGCGCACCCAGGATGCCGTCCGGGAAGAACACTACGATCAGCACGATCAGCATTCCCAGCGCGACGCGCTGCCACCCGAGCAGGTACGTCCAGAACAGCTCCTGCGTCACGTGGAACAGCACGGCCCCGATGACGGGCCCGTAGAGTGTGCCGCGGCCGCCGAGGATCGCCATGACTACCATCCACACGCCAAAGGTGGAACTGGCAAACGCGAGCTCGCGGGGATCGATAAAGCCTACGAGGTTGCCGGCCAGCGCACCGGCCATGCCGAGGAAGAAGGCGCTGACGCACCAGGCGAGGATCTTGTAGCGCGTGGTGCGCAGCCCGAGCGCCTCGGCCTTGTCTTCGTCATCGCGGATGGCGTTGAGCGCCAGCCCGAACGGGCGCGCATAAAGCCAGCGCAATAGCAGCAGCGTAGCCAGCGCGAGCGCGAGCATCGCGTAATAGAAGACCATCTGGCGCGTGCCGGGGGAGCCTGGAAACACAGGCACCACCATGCCCGACCCCGCACCGATAAACGACCATCCGGCCGCGCCGTCGGCAAAGGCGATGCCGAGTCCGAGCGTGCCGATGGCAAAGTAGTGCCCGCGCAATGCCAGTATGGCGGGGCCGAGCACCAGCGCCAGCGCCACGGCAGCCAGCGCGGCGAGGGCGACGCCCGCCGCCAGCGCCGGAAAATAGGTGAGACCAGTGTCGCGTTGGATCACCGCGCACACATAGGCGCCCACTCCAAAGAAAACGATATTGCCGAATGAGTTGTATCCCATCTGGCCGCCCATGATGTCCCAGCTCAGCGCAAACAGGACCATCAACCAGAGGAACGTCACCTGCGCGGTAATGGCGGGCACCAGCCACGGTACTTGCAACGCGCCCACGGCGACCGCAGCGATCAGCGCAAACCGGAGGGTGCCGGACTTCATTTCAGGTACCTGCGCTGCCTGCGCAATGCAAGGTTGCGGGACACCAGGATCACCACCAGCAATGCATAGAGGAAGGCGGTCTGGTACTGCGTGCCGAGCAGGAACCCGGCATAGTTCTCGGCGATACCCAGCCCACCGGCTGCAAGCAGCACCGGCAGCAGCCTGCCGAGGCCCGCGACCACCACGATCATGAATGCGCGCACGGTGTATGGGAGCCCGAGGTAGGGATGGATGAACCATGTCATCGCGACCAGCCCGCCGGCGGCGCCGCAAATGGCCGCGTTCAGCGCGAAGGTGATGGCGTAGACGCGATCGGCGTCAACGCCCAACACACGTGCGGCACGCGCATTCTGCGCGGTGGCGCGAATCGCCTGGCCCGCGCGCGAATACCGCAGGAACAGCGCCAGCGCTCCGCCGAGCAGCAGCGCGGCGGCAAAGGCGATCAGCCTGAGGCCTGCCACCGTTACCCGCCCGCCCATCAGGGCCACATTGCGCAGTCCGGATTCCAACGTGCGCACATCGGCGCCGAAGAGTTCATTGGCCAACTGCTGCATTAGGATGCTGAGGCCGAAGGTGACCAGCACGGAGACGAACAGGTCGTGCTCGATGATGCGGAATATGACCAGCCGGTAGAGACCCCATCCCACCACGAACATCACCGCTGCGGCCACGGGCACCGCCAGCAGCGCCGGCACGCCCTGCGCGGACAGCAGGATGACCGCGTATCCCCCCAGCATGACCAGTTCGCCTTGCGCCACGTTGATGATGTTCATGACGCCCCATACCAGCGCCATGCCGTAGGCCGCCAGCGCAAACACGGCGCCCGCGAGCAGGCCGTCGATGACCAGCTGCAGGTTGATTTCTGGGGAATGGAGGAGGATCGCCAAGTCGGACATCGACGCCGTACCGTCGTCATCGGGGTGCGCCGCCCGCTCACTTGCGGTGCGCCCAGTCGGGAGAGGGGAAGATCATGCGGGACGACGCCCATCTGCTTGGCGCAACCACCTTGTACTTGCCGTCCTGCACCTGGTACAGGACCATGGACTTGGCAATGTTCTTGCCGCTCTTGTCGAACCGGATCGGCCCGTAGAAGGTCATCAGGTCTGTGCGGGCCAGTGCCTCGCGAACCTTCTCCGTATCGAACGACCCCGCGCGTTCGAAGGCATCGGCAAAGGCAAGCACGGAAGCACTGGACTCAGCCGCCTGGTAGGGCGGCTCGTAGTGGTACTCCTGCTCGAACATGCGCGCATACTGCTCGGCCGATCCGAACCAGCGGTCGGTGTACGTGAGCGAGCGGTCCCACTGCGACCCGCACACGGCGAACTCGGCCTTGGCCCCGAATTTCTCGATGATCTGCGCCGAGTCGCAATGCGTCAGAGCGAGCATCGGCACATCGATCTGCATTTCAGCGACCTGGCGCACCGCCAGCACTGCGCCTTTTTCATGTCCGGACACGACGAGGATGTCAGGCTTGAGCGCGCGCACCTTGGCCAGTGTTGCCGCCATGTCATTGAGTTCCGGCGGCAGTTTGTCGTCGATCACCACGCGCATGCCAAGCCGCTTGACGTCCTCGGCCACGCCGTCGCGCACGTCTTGCGAGAAGTTGTCGTTCTCGACAGCGATTGCCACCGTCATGTCTTTCGGCGCCTTGCCGATGTTCCTGGCCTGCTCGGCTGCCAAGGTGATGGCCGAGCGAAGATAGTAGTCCGAGGTATTGAGCACCGCGAACATATAGCGATAGCTCTGCGTGAACAGGTCGCGGTCGGCGCCGTTGCCCTCGACCATCGGGATGCGATGCTTCTCGGTGATCGGCGCGATGGCCTTGGTGAGGCCGGAGCTATATGGGCCGAGCACAAACGTGATGCCATCCTGGCTGATCAGCCGTTCGGCTAGTTGGGCGCCCCGGGCTGATGTCGACTCGTCATCGTAGTAGATGACCTTCAACTGGTAAGCCTTGCCGCCGACCTTGACTCCACCCATCGCGTTGATGCGCTTGACGGCCAGCGCGTAGCCGTTCTCGGTGTTCTTGCCGTTGGTCGCATACTTGCCCGTCAGCGACACCGCCGCGCCCAGGACAACAGTGTCGCCCTCGACCTTTGCTTGCGCTGGTGGTGCCGGTGCAAGGCCGATGGCGGCCGCGGCCAGCAGCGCCGCATGGGTGCGGGGAGCGCGGGCATCCATCCGGAAATGCGATATCAATGCAGCGCTCATGTCGTACTACCTCGCTATGTGTAGCATAGGCGAGAATCATGGCCGCAGTGCAGCATGGGCAACTGCACAGACTGCCTGAATCGCATCGCCATGTGATGAAACGTACGCGCGTCGCAGGCGTGCCGCATTCGCCGCAGCGACTTGCCGAGATGACGCTCGAACCATCGGGTAGCCGGGCGAGCATCCGTGTTGAGCAATTCAACATTGCATCGGGCAGTTGCCCGATCGGTGTCTTACCTGAGTTTTCACCGACGTAGAGGTCCCCTCCCGGTAGCAAGCCGCCGGACAATCGGGCGTACCGGCATTCTATTCGTCCTGCAGTCGGGCTTTCCATGGGGAGATGCTGCCCAAGGAAGTGGGCTGTGGGTCCGGATTGAGTTGCTGCCGGCGTTTGCACGCAGAAGGCCTCACCCCTGAGCGGCCTGAAAATAATTGTAAGTACAACGATTGATCCGGCAATCGAGCTTACGATCGCACTGGGAAGGCGGTTTTGGCCGATTTACCCGGTGGCTGCTGTGGTGTCCGAGGCAGCTCAACCGGGAGCAATGGATTCCAGTCGTCGCGCGCAGGTATGCGAACGACCAGTGGATTTAAGGCGGCCCCCGGCGTATGCAAGGTGAGGTGTCAGAGCTGGCGAGCTCGCGCGAGTCTTCGGAGGCGCGTTTGTCGTCGATTTGGACGCGTCAGTTCAACGTCTTTTTCTGGCCGAACTGAGCCGTCGATCCGATTGCGAACCTATGCCTTCGTAAGGCTTGTGGCAAGGGCAGGGGAGTTACTACCTCGATTGCAGCAACGAAACGGATTGTGGCCAGGCTTGGAAGGCCGGCAGCTCATACAGGTTGTCGAGGTAGGCGCCGAATTCGGGCGCGTCCAGCGGAAGCAGGCACGAGAAGCCGGCCGGCTCATCGTCCACGCAAGAGCAACGAGTTGCTATTCAGTGCCCATCTCCTCATCTTGCCTCAATCGATGACGATGATCTTGTCCACTGATGCGGAGCGGAATGCGCAATTAGGCCGCGCTGAACAAACTCTACGAAATGGTTCGCTAATCGCTTCACCGTGCGAGGTAGGACGCGATTGGAGGGTACCTGGCTGGCCAGGACCACAGCGCGGTCGGCTAGCAAGAACTCTGGGGGCCTTGCAAGGTGCTCAGTTCTCACACTTGCTTGCTATCGAGGAAGCGTCCTGCGGCGACCGGAGCAGCGTTCGACGTCTGTACACCGGTTCCTTGCAGCCACAGGTTTGACCTACGTCGGGAAGCGGGGGGGCGTCTCGAGCAGCGCTAATTCAAGCAGGTGCGCGCAACGCAAGATTTAACGGGTCCACGGCTTGTGCCCAGTCTGCGCCCTCGTCAAATTCGTCGTGCAGCAAGGTTGCCTGGGCCGGCGTCCAGAATGGTGTTTCCCAAAGATTGATGTCTTGCGGTAGCGGCGAATGCTTCGCAACGAACGCAGGGATGTCCGTTTTGTTGGATGGCAAGCCGAGCTGGGCGAACAGGTCGGAAAGCTGGTGAAATGGGGTGTCCATGGGAAACGTCTGGGAAGCAGGGTTTTGGCGGATGAAAGTGCCGCCGTAGGACTGCGCTTTTTTACAAGAGAGCGGCGCTCGCGTTTGCGGGCTGTTCCCCCCAACTATGCATAGCCCGCGCAATCAGCGCGCAAACAGCGAGCGTGCCAGAGACAACGCCCAGTGACGAAGACGTGTGGGCGTGTGCATTAAAGCCGGTAAGGAATGCAAACGCCGCCATTTCCCACTTCATGGCGATCTTCTTATCGTGTGTCATTTTTCAGTGAGCCGTGGCGGCGTTGCAGCTGAAGGTTGTATGGCGCCGACAACTACAGGAAGCGTTCGGCGCAGACTGGGGGCGTTTAGTTCTCGATCACCGGCGCATGCACGGGCGCGATCGACTCGTGCGTGGTTGCAGTACGTTGTGCGGCCTTGTGGACCATCGTGTAGGCGTAGTCCACGCCCATGCCGTAGGCGCCCGAGTGTTCCTTGACCAGTTTCATCACCGCGTCGTAGGTGTCGCGGTGGGCCCAGTCGCGCTGCCATTCGAGCAGCACTTGCTGCCAGGTCACCGGCACCACGCCCGCCTGCACCATGCGCTGCATGGCGTAGTCGTGCGCTTCCTTGCTGGTGCCGCCGGAGGCATCGGCCACCATGTAGATCTCGTAGTCGCTGTCGTGCATCGCGGACAGCGCGAAGGTGGTATTGCAGACTTCGGTCCACAGGCCTGCCACGACGATTTTCTTGCGGCCATTAGCGGCCAGCGCGTCGCGCACCTTTTGGTCATCCCAGGAATTCATCGAAGTGCGCTCCAGCGTTTCCTTGCCGGGGAACACGTCCAGGATCTCTGGGTAGGTATAGCCGGAGAACGACTCGCTCTCTACCGTGGTGATGGTTGTTGGCACGTCGAAGATCTTGGCCGCCTTGGCCAGGCCCACGACGTTGTTCTTCATGGTCTGGCGGTCCATCGACTGCACGCCAAAGGCCATCTGAGGCTGATGGTCGATGATGATCAGTTGGCTGTTGCGCGGGGTCAGGACTTGCAGTTTAGCGTTCAACATGATTTCTCTCCAAAAAATTTGATCCAACGATTTGAGTTTTGTCTGGCAGCGATTTGCTTCGTTGCGCAGCTGCGCTGTCCATGTGCAGAACTATACCGACCGCCACATTCCAGGGAGCGGCCTATCTCTGTAATAGTTATTCAAAAGAATTGAATGTCGTTCGTTGAGGCGAGAGAGGGCTCTGTCCTAGTGGGTCCATCGCCCTTGGAAGAAGCGCCACATGAGTTCCGCGGCCTCGAGCGCCATCGGCTGGTAAGTGCGTACCTTGTTTAGGTCGCTGGGTAACCAGCCGTTTGTTGAAAATTGCCGCGCGACCGATATAGCGCGACAAATAGGGACCACTCCTTCAGGTCTTGTTCATTGGCATGGGCCGCTGCTTGGAGCCGGGCCCGACTGGTTGCCAGCCATTATCTGGCCCAAGCCGAGCACAAAATGACAATAGAGCGCACACGCGTTCAAGCCAAAGGGCTGGTGTAACACTACATTGCTGTCGGGCGCGCCGTATCTCCCCACATGGAGCCTGCGGGTGATTCGCGCCTCTGATGTCGACGTTACGTGGAGGCCCTACCGTGAATGCTGTACTACCGATGCGCGACGAATCAGCGCAGGACGACGCGATGGTCCTTGTTGTTGATGATGACTTGCAGGTGCGGAACGCGCTGGGAAGCCTATTCCGTTCAGTCGGCATTCAAGTCGTGCTGCTCGGCTCCGCGGCCGAGCTTTTTGCCTTCGGCTTCCCAGATGCGCTTTGCTGCGTAGTTCTAGATGTGCGCCTGAAGGGGCAAAGCGGCTTGGATGTGCAAGCCCGCATGGCAGAGCTCGGTATTCATATTCCCATCATCTTCATGACCGGCTATGGGGACATTCCGATGACGGTTGCTGCTATGAAGGCGGGAGCAGAACACTTTCTTTCCAAGCCGTTCCGTGAACAGGAACTGCTCGATGCCGTCACGGAGGCACTAGAAAAGGAGTGCTTGCGACGTGAGCGCATGCGCCGATTGGCTGCAGTGCGCGAATGCTTCCGTTCCCTGACACCGCGGGAGAGTGAGGTCATGGCGTATGCCGCATCAGGTTTGACAAACAAGGAGATTGCCGTCGCAATGTGCATCAGCGTGGTGACTGTCAAAGTTCATCGATGCCAGGCTATGCGAAAAATGAGGGCTCGGAGTTTCGCCGATCTGGTGCTACTTGCGCAAACTCTCGGTCTCGTGCTGCTTCCCTCTGAGTCCGAAGCTGATGAGCAGCCTGCTATCCGGCTGCAGCCTCGGCAGCTTGGAACCGCAACCCTAGCGTAGGGACGGCATCGGGCAGCGTGCAGAGGACGAAGGTCATGTAAGGACGTCTCATCGATCCACTGCACGACACACTCACGATGGAGGAGAGTCCATCTTGCGAGGACGTAATGCTTTTTCGATGCATTGGATCATGTCCGTGTCCTGGAAGGGCTTGTAAAGGACGCACGTCGCACCCAATGCCATGGCACGCTGATCAAATCCCTCATGCGCAAATGCAGTCATGAAAATGACAGGCATATCGAGATTGCGTGCGCGCAGCGCCTCTATCAAAGCGAAGCCGTCCATGCCGGGCATTTTCGCGTCTGTGATAACACAGGACAGCCAAGGCAGCGAAGTGCACCGCAGTAGCTCTTGACCGCTTCCGAACAATTGCACGCCAAGATCGAGCGAACGCAGCAACCCCCCCACGGCATTTCGGACGGCGGCATCGTCGTCAACTATTGCGATCGTGGCGCGAGCTATCACACTGACTCCTTGTATACGCGTTGAGCGCTGGCAATGCTCTGCTGGAAGAGTAACGCCAAACCGGTGCATACCCTATCATACGATGGTATTGCCGATCCCTCGGGTGCACGTTCCACGCTACGTTGCGATGAAGTCACGCTGGCCAGGAAAATCAGTCCCCCCGCGATAGTGAGCCAGCCAGCTATTCTGTCCGATTCATACCAAGGTATTACATGCATGGCTGCTTCGAAATGGCACCGCATATTCAAAAGTCCTTGTGGGTGCGGGCGACCCCGGGACCGTTTGATGATTGATGGTTGATGGCGCTATTGGGATTGTCGATACTGCAGTAGTAGGGGAGCAGCGTCGCTTCCTTAGCCTGCAGTCGGCCTGCTTGCCCGCAGTGACGCGTTATCTTGCTGAAATGCTCGAAGGCACGAGACTTTGCTTGGCTTGGTGCCGCCAGCAGTTCGATCGCAGACCGCAGGCGAGTGCCAGTCCGCGCGCACTGCGGACAGACTGTCGCCGCCTATTGCCGCGTGGGCCTAATCCGGGCAGCAACTTCTACACCGGCTATCTACGCTATCGCTTTTGAAGATAAGCTTCCCCCGACTCGATCATGCGGCCTCGTTGAGCCGGGGGAAGTTCTCAAGGCTCGATCAGCGGTGATCTTCTGCCGATTGCAAGCTATGTAGCGTAGGAAGGCGAGGGCGTCTCGAATTCACTCGTCTGCCAATTCACTTCTGAAGGCTGTTTGCGCCATTGCGCCAAGTCAATAGACTGAGCGCCGTCAGCAATACGGCTGGCAGTATGACACACCAGATCGAAAGCATCGAATAGCCAAGGGCGCCGAGAGCGGCGCCCGATGCGAAACCCGCGAGCGCCGGTACCATCTTTTTGAGCCGACCGCGTATGGCTGTGCGTTCCGCCTCAGATGCGGATGGTAAATCCACCAAGTCAATGATAATTTGCGTGGTATTTCCCGTCATGATCGTAGTGGGGCCAAGGTCTGACAAAGACGTCCTGGACAGTGAGTTCTGAATACCCATGGCCACTACGGCAAGCATGCCGGCGCCGACGGCCGCCGGCGTACCCGGATCAGAAATGGGAGAGGCGTGGAGTCCGGCAATTATGAAGAGAACCAGCGCCGCGGCCTCGGCAAATAGCAACAGCGAGGGTGCCGATTGTTTGTCCCGTACGATGCGTGACTCGGTCAGCCTGGCGGCAGCAACCGCCAAGGCAAAAGTCGGCAGCGCAAGCAGTTTGGCGAGCAGGCCCGTCGAATCACCGGCAATGTCGACGCCGATCATCACGAAGTTTCCTGTCACGTGCGCCGTAAATAGGCCGAATAGTGAAATGAAGCCGACCACGTCTACATAGCCAGCGACGAAGGCTAGGATGCAGCCGAACGCCGGTCCTGAAAGATCGGCGCGGCGGCCCGTGTCAGGAAGCTGTGTGGGTGTCAATGCGGTCTCCCACGAGGGTTGGTCAGCGGACGGTCAGAAGCTGTGCCGCATCGCAATGGCGAACGTCTGCGGGTCGGCGCCAGCCCTGATGCCGATGTTATTGATGGCGAAGTCATAGGTCGCGTTGCTGCGGTTGTTGATGCGGCTGTAGTAAGCGTATAGCGCAGTTCGCTTGGAAAGGGGATAGTCATAGCCGACAGTTACCTGAAATGCGCCGGTTTCCGAACCACTGCGGACGGATCCAATCGTTTCTGTAGCCGTGCCAGTGCCATTGCCGACAAAGGCGAAGCCGGCGCGTATGCTACCGGTGCCAAGCTGCTGTATCAGCGAGACATAGTAGCCATCGCGCGTAAGGTCTCCAGTGGCGGTGCGATAGTGCAGGCGTTCATACAGGGCACTGACGCGCGCCGACGGAAACTGGTAGGAAATTCCTACCTTGATTGCGTCGTCGTTGCGTCCGCTGGTCTGATAGTGCTGGTGGATTTCATAGGCAAGCGTCAGGCTCAGGTTGCCGTGGTCATAGGCGGTGGCAAAGGAATACAGCGCTGGATTGCGCGGCACCGTTGTCTTTTCTTCCGGCAATCCCCAGGCAATGGCGCCGCTCAAGCCGTGCCACGTCGGCGACTGGTAGTGCAATGAGTTCTTCTGCCGTCGATCAAATGAGCTGGTGTTCTGGACATTGTCGCTGGTAGACGCAGCGCCATTGCCTATCAGTGCCATGTAACCCGCAGTGGTGGGGTAATACGGGTCGTAGCTCTTGGTCGCACTTGTGTATGGTGTGTCCCAGTTGCCCATGAAGAGGGTGCCGTACGGGCTCTGAAGGCCGAGCCGGGTATCTCGCGCGGCAATTTGCCCCGTGCCGTTGTCAATCGACAGGGCACTTTCGATTTGCCAGATCGCCTTGATCCCATTGGCCAATTGTTCCTCGCCCCGCATGCCAAACACGGAGCGGTTATTCGTGAGGCGCGCCGTATTGCCTAATCTGGTGCCGTCGGTTGCGGTGGTCACTGTCACATACTCGATTGCTGTGTTCAGCCGACCATAGATCGCGACATTGTTGTCCGCCACGGCAGGTGCCGCGGCCGCGGACAAGGACGCTGCCAAGGCGACGTAAATGCGCCGGGGCACGATTGCGTTAGTACGGCTGGTAAGTGCTTCGGGCTGGTTTCGGAAACGACTCATGGCGTTACTGGTTCCCTTATTTGCTACGCGCGCGGAGGGATGCAGACGGATCAACGGTCGCGTCCGGATTGGGCGGTGTACCCGTAATCTTCGGGACGCATTCGCCGCGGAACCATGCAATGGTTACTGGCTCTCCAGCCAGCATGCGCTTGACCGGCGGCACGACCTGCTCGCCAATCAGCATGCCCAGCAGCCCGATCAAAGCAATTGCGGGCGGCGCAGGCGAGCGGACCTGTATCAATGCATAGATGATGCCGACCAGGATGCCGGCGCCAAGGGAGATGAGATAGAGCTTCATATGAGACAAGGTTGGAAAGGGGGGAAATCGGTGCGACGCTACGCCGGCGGCAGGCCCAGTCCGAGCAGGTGCCGCACCTGCGGCGGCTTGGCGCCCACGTGGAAATCTGCCACGTCGCGTTGCAGATCGGCATCGGCATTGGGCACCCGCTGGTGCTGGCGGAGGTGCTCGGCCCACGACTCGACCAGGAACCACTCGGTCAGTAGTTCGGGGTTGGCCGGATCTTCCATCACGCCCCAGTTGAACGCGCCGTCGCGCAGACGCTCTTCCGACAGCTTGTGCACCGCATGCAGGAACGCATCGCGGTTGGCGGGGGGGATGCAATATTCGATCAGGATCATCACCGGACCACGGTCGTGCGCGATCTCGCCGGCCATCTCCGGTTCGGGCCAGTGACGTGCGGGACCGAGGTCTTCTTCGCCGCGAGGCAGCCGCATGCGGTTCAGGATCAGCGCGGTAACGACCAGTCCCGCCGCGGCAATCAGCAACGCGTGCGGCGTCCCCAATGCTTGCGCCACGAAGCCCCAGAGCAGGCTGCCGCCAGCCAGCGCGCCGTTGAACACCATCTGGTACACCGCCAGCGCGCGACCACGCACCCAGTTCGGCAGGATCGCCTGCGCCGCGCCGCCGAGCGTGGTCAGCGCCATGATCCACGCGGCGCCGAGCAGCAACAGTAGCGGCAATGCCAGCCATATGGGTGGTGCGCTCGACAGCGCCGCCATGACGACCGCCGTGACGATCGCGGACAACAGCACCATGCCATCTGCATCGAGCCGCTGCTGCAGCTTGGACATCGTCAGCGCGCCAAGGATCGCGCCGGCGCCGACTGCGCCCAGCAACACACCATAGAGGCCGGCACCGCCATGCAACAGCTGACGGGCTACCAGCGGCAACAACGCCCATACGCCGCTGCCGAAGGCAAAATGCACGGCGGCGCGCGCCAATACTACGTGCAGCTTGCTGTGCGCGCGCGTGAAGCGTAAGCCTGCCCGGAAAGCGCTGAAGAAGTGCTCGCGCAGCGGATCGCTTGGTTGTTCGGGACGCTTCCACCAGATCAGCGCAGCGATGACGAACACATAGCTGAGCAGGTCTGCGCTATACGCGGCAGCCGCGCCGAATGCTGCGAGCAGTAGACCCCCGGTAGCCGGTCCAATCGCACGGGCGACGTTCACGCCCAGCGAGTTCAGTGCTACGGCCTGTCGTAGCGTGCTCGGCGGCACGAGCTCGGGCACGATCGACTGCCACGTCGGCCCCATCATCGCCGCGCCCACACCGCCGACGAACGCCAGTGCAATCAGGATTTCGATTGTCAGCGCCTGGCGCCACGCCAGCAGCATCAGCGTGCCGCTGACCATGGCCAGTCCGATCTGGATCACAATCAGGAAGCGGCGCCGGTCGAGGATGTCGGAGAGCACACCGGCCGGAATCACAAGCAGGAAGACGGGGAGCGTGGCGGCCGCCTGGATCGTGGCGACCGCTGCCGGTGAAGTGGAAAGATCGGTTGCCAGCCATGCGCTGGCCACATCGCGCATGAAGCTGCCGATGTTACCGAGGATCGTGGCCACCCACAGTACCGCGAACGTGGGCTGGGCCAGCGGGGCAAACGTGCCGCCCGATGCAGGCTTGGCCGCGGAGATGGCAGATTGCGTCATGGTTGTCTCCGCGTGCGAAGGTCATCCCACGCCACGAGCATGAACCCACCCACCAGGCCCAGATGTTCGAAGAACGCGTTAGCCATCATGAACTGCGCCTCGGGCGGTGCGCTCCAAAACCGGTTGGCCAGGAACGTGGCCATCAGCGTGAACGCCGCCAGCGCCAGTGCGCCGAGCCAACGCCAGAAGCCGGTCAGGATCATCGCCGACGCACCAAGCTCCAGCGCAATCGTCGCCCCGGCCAGCGGCACGGCAGGCGACAGGCCGAAGTGCTGCATCTCTGTCACTGCGCTGGAGAAGTCGAACAGCTTGACCAAACCGCCCTGCAGGTAGGCTGCGCACAGCAAAAGCAGGGCGATCCAGCGCAGCCAGCGAGGCAGCCGGTGGGTGTTGTTGCCGGCCGTGGTTAGCGGGGGCGTCGAGATGGTCATGGCCGCTCTCCGATGTGGTCAACGTGGATCAGAATGCCCAGCACGAGCAGCCCAGCGCGCCCCAGAACGTGCTTTCGTCCGACGTCGGCACGCCCGAGGTCCACGCCTTTGCATGCGCATGGCCATGCACGCCGCACGAACTGGCGCAGCCGCACGCGGTGTTCAGCGCCAGCGCCTTCGCTTGAGGGCGCGGCTGATACTGGCTGCCATGGCGGGCCGGCGACCAGTCCGGCATGGCCGGCGGAATCTCCGGCGACAGCTTGCCGAACTCGCTATCGCCATAGACCACTTTGCCGCCGAGGATCGTCATCACCGAGGTGATGTCCTGGATCTCGTCACCCGGCACGCTGAAGTAGTCCTGCGACAGCACCGCCAGGTCGGCCAGCTGACCCACCTTGATCTGGCCCTTCTTGCCCACTTCAGACGAGAACCACGTGTTGGCTTCGGTCCACAGCCGCAGCGCCGTGTCGCGGTCCAGCAGGTTGGCCTGCGGATACATCGACATGCCGCCGACGGTCTTGCCGGTGGTCAGCCAGTACAGCGACACCCACGGGTTGTAGGACGCCACGCGCGTCGCGTCCGTGCCGGCACCGACCTTGACGCCCTTCTCGAGCATCTTCTTGATCGGCGGCGTGGCTTCGGCGGCGCGGGCGCCATAGCGCTCGACGAAGTACTCGCCCTGGTATGCCATGCGGTGCTGCACGGCAATGCCGCCGCCCAGCGCGGCGATGCGGTCTATATTGCGGTCGCTGATGGTCTCGGCGTGGTCGAAGAACCAGTTCAGGCCGTCAAACGGGATGTCCTTGGCGACTTTCTCGTAGACGTCCAGCGCACGCGTGATGGTCTCGTTGTAGGTGGCATGCAGGCGCCACGGCCAGCGCTTTTCCGCCAGCAGGCGGATAACCGGCTCCAGATCGGCTTCCATCGACGGCGCCATGTCGGGGCGCTCGACACGGAAGTCCTCGAAGTCGGCCGCCGTGTAGACCAGCATTTCGCCGGCGCCATTGTGGCGGTAGAGGTCATCGCCCTGGCCTGGCTTGACGGTCGACGTCCAGGTCTTGAAGTCGCTCAGTTCTTCCTTCGGCTTCTGCGTGAACAGGTTGTACGCCAGCCGCACCGTGAGCTGCCCGTCCTTGTGCAGCTCCTCGATGATGTTGTAGTCCTCGGGGTAGTTCTGATAGCCGCCGCCGGCATCGATCACGCCGGTCACGCCCAGCCGGTTCACCTCGCGCATGAAGTGGCGCGTGGAGTTCTTCTGGTATTCGGGCGGCAGCTTCGGCCCCTTGGCGAGCGTCGCATAGAGAATCGTCGCGTTCGGCTTGGCCAGCAGCAGCCCTGTGGGATTGCCGCGCGCGTCGCGCACGATCTCGCCACCCGGCGGATTCGGCGTGTCCTTGTTGTAGCCCACTGCGCGCAGCGCGGCGCCGTTCAGGATGGCGCGGTCATAGAGGTGCAGGATGAATACCGGGGTATCGGGCGCCACGGCGTTCAGTTCCTCGATGGTTGGCAAGCGTTTTTCCACGAACTGGTGTTCCGTGAACCCGCCGACCACGCGCACCCATTGTGGGGCGGGCGTGCGCGCCACCTGTTCCTTGAGCACGCGCATCGCATCGGCCAGCGAACGCACACCGTCCCAGCGCAACTCCATGTTGTAGTTCAGGCCGCCGCGGATGATGTGCATGTGGCTGTCAATCAGCCCGGGAATGGCCCGCCGGCCGTTCAGGTCGATCACGTTTGTCTGCGGCCCGGAGAGCTTCATGATGTCCTGGCGCACACCCACCCCCACGAAGCGGCCGTCGCGGATTGCGACCGCGTCGGCCTGCGGGTTGGACTTGTCGAGCGTGGCGAACTTGCCGTTGACGAGGATCAGGTCGGGAGTCGGGTTCGGGGTCATGGCGAGAAGATCCGAAGAGGCTGCCGCACCGAGGGCGGCAGCAGAGGCGATGAATTGCCGGCGGGTAACTGACATCGCGGCTTAGCTGTTCAGAAAGGCAAGCAGGTCGGCATTGACCTGATCGGCGTTGATTACGCACATGCCATGCGATGCGCCCGGGTAGACCTTGAGCGTGGCGTTCTTGACGATCTTGGCCGACAGGCGGGCCGAATTGTCGATGGGCACGATCTGGTCGTCGTCACCATGCAGGATCAGCGTCGGCACGGTGATTTTCTTCAGGTCCTCGGTGTAGTCTACCTCTGAGAACTCCTTGATGCATGCGTACTGGCCCAGAATGCCACCGGTCATGCCCTGTGCCCAGAACGCATCGATGGTGCCCTGCGAAACCTTTGCGCCGGGGCGGTTGGAGCCGAAGAAGGGCGTAGTCAGGTCCTTGTAGAACTGCGAGCGGTTCTCCGTCACGTTCTTGCGGATGCTGTCGAACACTTCCATCGGCAGCCCGTTCGGGTTGGCCGCGGTCTTGAGCATGATTGGCGGCACCGCGCCGATTAATACCGCCTTGGCCACGCGCTTCGTGCCATGACGGCCGATGTAGTGCGCCACTTCGCCGCCGCCGGTGGAGTGGCCAACCAGTGTGGCGCCTTTGATGTCGAGGGCGTCCAGCAGCGCGGCCAGGTCGTCGGCGTAGGTGTCCATGTTGTTGCCCTGCGCGGGCTGGTCCGAACGGCCATGGCCGCGACGGTCATGGGCGATCACGCGAAAGCCCTTCTGCACCAGGTACAGCATCTGGGCGTCCCAGGCGTCGGCATTGAGCGGCCAGCCGTGCGAGAACACTACCGGGCTGCCCGTGCCCCAGTCCTTGTAGAAGATGCGCGTGCCGTCTTTGGTCGTGACGTAGTGGCCCTGCTTCGTGGCGCGGCTGCTGGCCGGCGCGGCTTGCGCGGCCGTGGGCGTCAGTGCGGCAAGCGACGCCACCGATGCGGCCGCGGCGCCAACAGTGCTACCTACCAGCAGTTGCCGGCGCGATGCATCGATGTTGTGACCGTGTTCCTGGGTGTGTTCTATTTGCATGATTAGGGCTAGCCGAAAGTTGGCTCGAAATGCTGGATGAAAGAGATCGCTGGTTGCATCGGCCTATACACGGAAATCGTGCGTAGGCCGATGACTATCTTCTTCTTGATCAGCGTTTAGCGTGCGGGCACCGGGGCGATGGATTCGTGCCCCGTAGCCGTGCGCTGGGCGGCCTTGTGGACCATCGTGTACGCGTAGTCGACACCCATGCCATAGGCGCCCGAGTGTTCCTTCACCAGCTTCATTACGGCGTCATAGGTGTCGCGGTGGGCCCAGTCGCGTTGCCATTCGAGCAGCACCTGCTGCCAGGTCACCGGCACCACGCCGGCCTGGACCATGCGTTGCATGGCGTAGTCGTGGGCTTCCTTGCTGGTGCCGCCCGAGGCGTCGGCGACCATGTAGATCTCGTAGTTGCCTTCGAGCATGGCGCACAGCGCGAAGGTGGTGTTGCAGACCTCAGTCCACAGGCCGGCCACGATCACCTTGTTGCGGCCGTTGGCCTTGAGCGCATCGCGCACCTTCTGGTCGTCCCACGAGTTCATCGAGGTGCGCTCCAGCGTCTTCTGGTCCGGGAACACGTCGAGCAGTTCCGGATAGGTGAAGCCCGAGAACGACTCGCTCTCGACGGTGGTGATCGTCGTCGGGATATTGAAGATCTTTGCCGCCTTGGCCAGGCCGACGACGTTGTTCTTCATCGCCTGGCGGTCCATCGACTGGACGCCGAAAGCCATCTGCGGTTGATGGTCGATGAAGATCAGCTGGCTGTTCTGCGGGGTGAGGACTTCAAGATTGGGATTGGACATTGCGTGCTCCTGTTGGGGGCGAGAGTAGGGCTGCCGCGGCACCAGCCGCCGCGACAGAGCCGCGTCGGGGCGGCTAGGCATAAGGGCCGCGACTGGCGTTTGTATCCGAATCGCAACCTGACGCAAGAATAGTCGGCGCTGTCGGTCATGGCCATTGTCGATTCGTATTAGTCGTGCGCGGCCTTGGTTTCATCGCGACGCCGCCAGGGCCGTGCCACAGCAAACGGGAATAGCTTCGCCGGCCCTTGCGGCGTGGGGGAGACATAGCTGTGTGCGACTCTGATGTGCCGCACCCTGCATACTGGCTGGCTGGGGCTGGCTCCAAGATCCACGCCGAACTAACCCCATGGTATAAGTATTCAGGACCCCGGCAATGTGATGTAATATAAAGTTTTGCTGGGGTCATGCCAAATTGGCGTGAGTGGGCCTGCCCAGACCCCGCGTACCGATGAGTGCACTGGAGATTGACTGTGACAATCGACAGCTTCGTAACCGCGGACACCAGTGCGAGTGATGAAGCGATGGTGCTAATCGTTGATGACGACGCGATGCTTCGCGGCGCGTTGGAGAACCTCTTCCGATCAGTCGGGATGCGCGTCGCACTGTTCGCATCCGCTGCCGAACTGCTAGCATTCGCGTTCCCGGACGCGCCCACTTGCCTTCTGCTCGATGTCAGGCTCCGCGGGCAGAGTGGCCTGGACCTACAGACTCGGCTGTCCCAAATGGACATCCAAATCCCAATCATTTTTATGACTGGTTACGGCGACATCCCCATGACCGTTGCCGCTATGAAGGCTGGTGCTGAGGATTTTCTGGCGAAGCCATTCCGCGAGCAGGACCTGCTCGATGCCGTGGCGGCTGCCTTGCAAAAGGATCAGCATCGCCGCCATGGCATGCGTAAGCTGGATGAACTGCGAGCCAACTACCAGAGCCTGACGCCGCGTGAGGGCGAGGTCATGCGCATGGCGGTGACCGGTCTGCTAAACAAGCAGATCGCTAGCGAGCTAAGTATCAGCGAGGTCACCGTGAAAATTCATCGCGGCCAGGCCATGCGCAAGATGAAGGCACGCACCTTTGCCGAGCTTGTATTGATGGCACAGCAGCTCGGCATTTGCGAGTCGCCGCTTTGAGTCCCTGTAGCCTCCCGCCGTCGGCGGGAGGCATCTAGTCTTGACGCTGCAGGGTGAACTGAAACACGGCGCCGTAAGGCACATTGGGGCTCGCCCACAGCCGCCCTCCGTGTGCCTCGATGATCAACCGGCAGATCGCCAGACCCATGCCCAGACCCTCCGCCTTGGTAGTGAAGAAGGTCTGGAAAACCCGCTCCAGATCTTGGGGCTCCAGCCCGATGCCAGCATCCTGAACGGCAACCAGCACAGCCCCCGATGCGTCGAGGCGCGACCGAATCAGCAGTTCCCGCGGCCGCTCTGCCACCTCTTTCATTGCCTCGATGCTATTCATCATCAGGTTCAGGAGCACCTGCTGCAACTGCACCCGGTCACCCACAACCGGCGGCAGGTCAGGCGCCAGCTCCGTCCGGAGCAGGACTTGATGGCGGCCTACCTCTCCCTGGATCAGGGCATTCGTGTCTTCGATAAGGGTGTTCATGTCAAGGCGCGCCGTGACGACGGCCGTCTTCTTCAGCAGCGCACGCATTCCTCCAATCACTGCGCCAGCCCGATGGCCATCCTGAACGATGCGCCCCAACGTCTCTCGCACCTCGCCGAGATCGGGCGGCTGGCGAGCGATCCAGCGCAGGGCCGCATTGGCGTTGGTGACGATGGCGGTCAACGGCTGGTTGACCTCGTGAGCGATCGAGGCTGTCAGCGCGTTCAACGTCGTCACGCGGGTAACGTGTGCAAGTTCGGCCTGTGCCTGGTGCAGCGCCTGCTCGGCGCGCTTGCGCTCGGTTAGATCAAGTATGTAGGAGACACCTTGGTCCCCACCCTCTTCGAATGTCGCGCACCCTAGCAGGACGAGCACGCGGCTTCCATCCTTGCGGAAGAACTCTTTTTCGAACGGCGGCAAGGTCCCGCTGATCCGAAGGTCCTGGACCAACCTTGCGTCACGCTCGCGCCAGTCCGGGGGCGTCAGGTCCGTCCAGCGCAAAGGGGCTGAGGCGAGGTCCTCGCGGTCGTAGCCCAGCATGCGGAGGAACGCGTCATTGGCCTCGAGGATTCGGCCGTCCATGTGCCAGATGCAGATCCCGATGATGTTGGCCTCGACCAAGCGCTGAATCTTCGCTTCGCGTTGTGCGAGATCCCGGTACAAACAAGTAATCTCCAGCGCGGTCGCCGCCTGCGAGGCGAGCAGCTTCAGCACGGTGGTGCGGGTTGGCACGAAGACGCGTGGCGCGAGGTTGTTCTCGAGGTAGAGCACACCGACGAGCTTGGCCTGCGTAAGCAACGGGAGGCAGAGAACGGATCGGGCATGATGCCGCAGAATGTACGGATCGGCGGAAAATGGGTTCTGTGTCGCGGCATTGTGGAGAATGATGTTCTCGCGGGTGCGCAGGACATAGTGGAGCATTGATACCGGCAGCGCAGTCGCAGTCACGCTCTCGTCGCGGAGCTGCACCGTGACAGTATCGCCACCGGTCGCAGCCTCTGCCGCAATGCGCTGCTCGTCCCCTCGGGGCAAGATCAGCAGCCCCCGTTCCGCGCCGGCCTGTTCAATCGCGGTGCGCATGAGTGTGTCGAGTAACTTGTCCAGGACGATCTCGCCCGAGACCGCCTGCGACACGGCAATCACGGTGGCGAGGTCCAGGTGTTCGACCGGTGCGCCGATTGTCATCGTCGGTGCGGGCGCCCGCTCTTCCCCACAGAGGTGCGGATACAACGCATCAAGTTGCCGCACCTTACCATCGGCGCCCCAGCGGAGATAGCTGTGGCGGGCGTCCTGCAAATACACGCGTGCAACCTTCTCGAAGCCACGGCCGGCATAGAACCGCGCGGCCAACTCGTTGGCGAGCGCCTGGTTATGGATGAAATCATTGTCCTGTGCGGAGCGGATGGCCTGCTCGTAGAGGCCCATCGCATCAACTTCGCGCCCATCTAGGCGGGCGATTTCCGCGCCAACCAATGCGGCTCTGTTCTCGAAATTCTCTGGGCAATGCTCGGCCCAGATCAGGAGCTGGCGATGATGGGCGGCCAATGCCTCCAGGTGCTGGGCCCGTTGTGGCGCGTCGGCCGTGCCGCAGCATGCGGCCCGCGCCAACGCGGCGTAGAAGTGGTATTCCGCCTGCTCGAAGAACGATGGCGATGTCCAGAGGAGACGTTTTGCCCTGTCCGCCGCCGCTATGGCGGCTGGGTGGTCGTCGGCGAGGAAGCGTGCCTCCAGTTTTCGGATCCAGTACCAGCAGGTGGCGAGCGTGGGGCCCGGAGCCTCATCCAGATACCGCTCAAACTGCTGCTCGTCGAACTCATCATCATCGAAGACCCCGAAGACCGGGGTCAGGCCGCGCAGAGTTCGCGCTAGCTGGAGCTGGGGGGTAGCCCGGTCGACGGCGAGACCGAACCTCGCCCGGCGCGCGAAGTCGATCGTGGCCTCAGCTTCGTTCTGCACCTCGGCAAGCGGATCGCCGCACGCGAGCAACTGCGTAATGAGGTTGTTGCGCGCGAAGGACGCGTAGGTGAGGTCACCGAGCTTGCTGGCCACGTCGAAAGCGCGCCGCACCAGGCTGCGCGCGGCTCGGATGGGTTGTGTCCATTGCATCACGTGGCCCCCGAAAGCCTGGTAGACGCGGGCCCTGAAACGGTCCAGCCCGCGCTGCTCGACCAGGTTCAGGCCGAGCTGGCCGAAGCGGAATGCCGCCTTGTAGCAGCCGGATTGAGGCCCCAGGATCATGCCGAGCCAGGTATAGGCGAGGCACGACGCGTCGCTGTTGCCATGCTCGAGGCTGAGGTTTGCCATCCGTCCGATGATGAGGGAGCCCAAGTTCACGTCGGTATACCAGGCCGGCAGCATTAGCGCAGTCAGGACATCCATCGTCTCGCTCGCGACCGCATTGGTCAGCAGCGGTAGGTCGAGCAGCGCCTCGATCGGGCGGTCGCCAAGCTGCCGCCACATCCGATCGTATTCCTGTAGAACCTCCTCATCTGTCGGGTGTGCCGAACATTGGATGCCGGCGCGGCACAGGTAGTCGAGGCCCACCTCGACGGCGCGCTCGCGCTGGCCGATGGCCAGAAACAGCTCCAGCCGCAGCTGGGTGACGGAGGCTAGATCGGGGAGGCTGGCGGCACGGCGCGCGAGCTCGGCCAGGCGCGCGTCCGCCGCGGCCGACGCGCCGGTCAGAAATTCGCATTCGGCGAGGTGGAACTCGAACGCGAAAGCAAACTTGGGCCGGTGCTTCCAGGCGTCCCCCTGCACGAGCGCTGCACCGGCGGTGAGATAGGTCAGCGCCGAGGCGTAGGCCGTGGACGCCTTGGCGCGCTGGCCTGCGAGCAGATTCAGCTCAGCCACTTGCTCCCGCTCCTCGGCCGCAGTGACGAGGTCGGCGCCGCGGTTGAGCTGGCCGACGATATCGAAGACACGCTCCGCTATTGCCTCAGGCGGCGTGCCCGCAGCGAGCCGTCTGCCAATAGCGAGGTGCGCTGCCGGCCGCGCGCCTTCAGGAATCAGCGCGTAGGCCGCCTCCTGGATACGATCGTGCAGGAATCTGTAGGTATTTCCCAAACGCAACACATGTCCGGCGCGTACCGCTGGCCACAGAGACGCGTCAAGCTCCGCCTCGCTGGCATCCTGGACCATGGCCAGGATAGCGATCGTCGCGTCATTGCCGAGACACGCCAACTGCTTCAGAGCGTTGCGGGTCGCCGCGGGAAGGCGCCTCAGCTTGGCGAGCATGAGATCGGCCACATTGTCGGTGAAGCCCTTGGCCCGAATCTGCTCAAGGTCCCAAGACCAGCGCGCGCCATGATGATCGAAAACGAGCAGCCCTTCTTCGGTCAGGGCGGTGAGGAACTGGATGGCGAAAAATGGGTTACCGCCGGTCTTCTCCTGCACTAGGCGGGCCAGAGGTGCGGCGTCCCCTGGTGCGCAATGCAAGGCATCGGCGACGAGTCTGCTTACATCGTCGAACCCAAGGGGGGAAAGTGCGATGTCATTTACCCGCGCTCCGGCCTGGCGGATTGCCGACAATCGCAGTAGCAACGGATGTCCGGGCTTGACGTCGTTATTCCGATAGGCTCCGATAAGCAGCACGTGGCGTACCTCCGGCTGGGTCGCCAGATACTCGAGCAGATCAAGTGTTGCCGCATCCACCCACTGCAGGTCGTCTAGAAAGAGTGCCAGCGGATGCGCGGGTTGGGCAAAGACGGCAAGCAGGCGCTGGAAAACCATCTGGAATCGGTGCTGTTCGTCGCGCGGCGGCAGCTCCGGAACCGGCGCCTGCGGCCCTAGAATCAGCCCGAGCTCGGGTATGAGCGACACCATGAGGCCGCCATTCGGGCCAAGCGCCTCCGCCAGTGCGGCGCGCCATGGCGCCAAGTCGGCCTCGCTCTTGCCCAGTAGTGGGCGGATCAGATTTTGGAAAGCCTGTGCCAAAGTCGCATACGGGATGTCTCGCTTGTACTGATCGAACTTGCCCGAGGCAAAGAGGCCATTCCTGAGAACCAGTGCGCTGCGCAACGCAAGCACGGCCGAGGTCTTCCCAACACCGGCGTAGCCGGAGACCAGCACAATCTCTGGCGT
The DNA here is from genome assembly GCF_054589115.1 of Cupriavidus sp. 8B. Classification (NCBI taxonomy): domain Bacteria; kingdom Pseudomonadati; phylum Pseudomonadota; class Betaproteobacteria; order Burkholderiales; family Burkholderiaceae; genus Cupriavidus; species Cupriavidus sp. 8B. The sequence goes on from NZ_BAAILO010000125.1 coordinate 24,659, forward strand.
GCCCTGGGTCACCACCCTATGGAAGGCAGCGAGCAAGGTCTCAATCTCGCGCTCCCGTCCGTAGAGCCGTTCCGGAATCAACGGCCGATCAGGGAGGTCATGCTCACCAAGCGGGAAGGAGTCAACGCGTCCCAGGCTTTCCCATGCGGTCAGGCTGCGCCGTAGATCGGCCTCCAGCCCAGCTGCCGTCTGGTAGCGCTCCTCCGCCGTCTTGGCGAGCAGCTTCATCACCATGGCGGAGAGCAAGGCCGGGATCGATGGTACCCGCTCCGCCGGCGGCACTGGCTGCCGGGCGAGATGGCTGTGCAACAGATCCGTTGGGTCGTCGGTGGCAAACGGTAGCACGCCCGTGAGCATTTGATAGAACGTGACGCCGAGCGAATAGAGGTCGCTCCGCGCGTCGATTGGCCGGTTCATGCGTCCGGTCTGCTCGGGGGCCATGTAGGCCAGCGTGCCGGCGATCTCTCCCGGTGGCGCCAGTAGCTGGCGCTCGCGCGACAGGCGCGAGGCAATGCCGAAGCCCGTGAGCCGTGCCTCGCTAAGGGCATCGTTCACCAGGATATGGGCCGGCTTGAGGTCCTTGTGTATAAGACCCCGCCGGTGGAGCTGGTCCAGGGCCGCGGTGATGCTGACGGCCAGACGCAAGAAACGACCCACCTCCATGGGGGCGCTCAGTAGCCCGGCAAGCGGCTCACCGCCGGGGTCCTCAAGCAGCAAAACAGTCCGCCCATGTTCCCGCACAAGCTCTAGCGGCCGCACTGCCCAACTGGCGTCCAACTCACCCTGTAAGCCGTATTCGTGTGCGAGGCGAGTGAGGCTAGAGGGCAGCGGGTGCTCGGCTGCGGGCCACACAGCCAGCACGGCCTTCGGCTCGCCATCTGGGCCGAGTCGCGAGCCTCGACCGACAACGCGATCGCCGTCCTCCCATGCGACCTGGAAGCCGACGCCCGCCACAGTGCCGAAGGAAAACAATGAGTTCATCTGCTGTGTTCCGCTCTCAAATCGGTAACTGCCTTTGGTGTTTCTGGACCGGATGCATCAGACATAATGCCTCCGCAACCGTCGTACCGGTGAGCTGGTCACGGCGGCCGAGCGAAGCAATTTTGCCACGTTGACGCCTTAACGGTGTTTGACCGCGGTGGCATCGCCATCATCGAACTCGAGAACGATCGTGCATCGCATGTCGGCTCTCCGTCTCTTTGATGCCGAGACGATAATCCGATGCAGGGCGGCATCCCAGGGTTTTTGACGGCTTCCCCGTTGTTCCGGTTATGCACTCTCCTTCGCTGCCGGTGCATAGGGCGCGCTATCAATATGATTGCCTCCCGATTCCGGGTGCCGTAACTTGGGCGCATCCTGCCGGATGCACCCACTCTAGTCGCCGCCCGGTGGCCTTTGCCTTCAGTTCGGCCACTTCCACTTTGGTGCGCGCCAGGTCGATCGCCGGCGTGAACAGGAAGTTGGCGTTCTGGATGACTAAGTCGCGACCTTTGCCCGAACCCGCGGCGTTCAGGATCGGCGGGCGCTCGCCGTGGCACGGCTTGGGCAGCCCGTAGATGTCCTTCAGGCCCGCGCGACCCTGACCGATCTGGTCCAGCGTCGCGATCTGCTTGGCCACCACCGCCGGGTGGTTGGCCGCGGTATGGATGGTGGCAAATACCGTCAGGTTCTTCGTCTGCGCCAGCAGCCCAGCGGCCCATGTGATCGTCTCCAGCACCGAATCGGCAATTGGTGGCAAACGTGCCCAGTACAAAGTCCTAGAAGCTTTCTCATGCGTATCTCCCGGCCAAGTAGCTTTCCTGAAGCATGCGCCGCACGCGAATAATGCGGCGCCCGTACTGCCCTGAAAAACCCGCGCACGCAACGTGCGCCGCGCTGACAATGCCCAAGACCTCGAGTAACTCCACGCCATCCGCGAAAATCGCCCGCACTGCCGAGCAACATCGCTGGCACCTAGCGACGGATGATTTCAGCGTCGAGATCATCTTCATGGGACGGGCCCCATGCCGCGACCACTACCTGATCCGACGCCACCGTCGCGCGCGACGATTCGCACCATTCACCAACTGGGCGAGCGCATTCGAGCCACCCTCGCAGGGGAAGGGATGCCCATTGACCAGGCGGCGAGGCATTGCGGTGTCTCTGTCGGCATGCTGTCCAAGCCCGAAAATGGCAAGGGCGTCAATCTCGAGCATGTCCTGCGGGTGCTGGGCGGACTGGGTTTGACGATGCTGGTCGTATCCAAGGCGCATGCGGCTTGGTGCGGCTCATGCGGCCCAGATCGGCGAGGATGCGGCCAGGGAACAGCATGCCTGGCTGAAACAGTAGAGACGCGATCTGTGATGGTCTAATCAGGATGGGCGTCCTGATCGGTTGGGCGTTGTCGCATAAATCCGGCTGGTGCTAGCTGACGTTTACATGCAACAGCCAGGGTGGCACGTCTGCTAACTTTCCGGGGACTTGCGTAGATTCTCGACTTTTTCCCGAGAAGATGCGCAAGGACGAACACAGGCGAAGCGAGCCGAAAGGTGTCGATCGAGTCAGGAACTGGGCGAGCTACAACGCTGGCTTGATTGCGAGAGGCGACGTGACGATGCGGATTGACGAAGGCGTACTGGGCACGGCGCCCGAGGACACATCGCCCAGGCGGGGGCGGCCGCTGGGCGGCCGCACGTATACTCGGACGCAGCGATTCAGATGCTGAGCACCTAGACGGGCGTATTCGCCAGCGTCATTCCCCTCCGGCGCCCAGCGCATCTCGACTCTGTAGCTGCGCCGGCACAGCCGTTACCACAAGTTTGGTCGCTCAACAGCAATCCCTTTCAAAACATATGGAATGAGAATCAATCGTATTTAATTGGGTACATTAGACGGTTGATGTTTTCTTGATTGCCGTCATGGTTGTTTTCCCATTTTCCGTTCGCCGCTTCGCCTGGCATGCCGGCCTCGCGCTGCTCCCCGTTGCCCAGGCCGTCCACGCCGCATCGCAGGACGCGGCCGCACCGACGGAACTGCCTGAAGTGCGCGTCAGCGCCAGCACTGGCGGGTACATGCCATCCGTCGCCAGCGGCGCCACCCGAACAGAAACGCCGCTACACGAGGTACCGCAGTCGGTTCGCGTCGTGACTTCGCAACTGATCGACGACCTGGGTGCAACGCGCTTGTCCGAAACCGTGGACTATGTCAGCGGTATTGCCCGCCTGAACGATTTTGGTGGTACCTGGGACAATTACGCGATCCGCGGCTTCAGCAGCACCGATATGGGTTTCCTGGTCAATGGCTTCCCCGGTGCCCGCGGCTATAACCCAATGCGAGACACTGCCACTGTGGATCGGTTCGAGTTCCTGAAAGGCCCAGCTGCAGCGCTCTATGGCAGCAGCGAACCCGGCGGCACCATCAACATCGTTACCAAGAAGCCGCAGTTCACCCGGGCCAATACCGCAGACCTGAGTATCGGCACGCTCGGTTTCCGGCGCGCGGCGCTGGACAGCACCGGCCCAATCACGGAGAACGTGGCCTACCGGCTCAATGTAATGGCCGAAGACGGGGCCAGCCGCAGCTCGCTGCTCGACAACAGCAAGTACCTCGTAGCCCCTGCCTTTGCGTGGGTAATCGACAACAAGACGCTACTGCAGTACGAGGGCGAGTTCATGCGCGCGCGCACGCCGCTGGACCGGGGCCTGATCAACGTCAACGGCCGCATCGACCTGCCTCGCGACCGCGTCTTGGGCGAACCAGGGGACCCCAATCTGCATCTGTCCAGCGACACCCATCAGCTCACACTGGACCGTGAACTGGCTCCTGGCTGGCGCACACGCATCGGCATGAGCTACAAGGAATCGGGCTTCTACGGCGAAGCCGCAGAGTTTGGCAGCCTGCTTCTATGATGAGTCGGAAGGCAAGAATTTTTACGCAAATTGATCCAAATTCCTAATCTAGCTCGCGCTTACCGCAAGCGTCTGTCGCTGTTGTTCACCAGTTTCAAAGTTCCCGGTCATCTTTACGTGAGACTTCGACGTCCCACCAACTTCTATCCGCTGGTATTTGCCCAGCCCAATCCTGCATGCGCGTTGCGCTAAGGCGACCTTGATGCGAGAAGCCCCATCTAGTAGTGTCGGTTGCGTTTGCAACCAGCAGGCTGCACGGGCTTGTCTACTTCGAACTGACTTGCGATAGGACGGACAGGAACAAGCTAATACGTGAGCGTTGCCCGGCCATTCCTTCAAACTGCTGCCACCTCGACAGCTGAACGTTTTAATCCTGTGGTCTTGCTGTTTTTCAGAAGCGCTCCCTCGGGTAGGATTCCATGCGTCAGATAGCGCCACAGAGCGATGACCAGGCGTCGCGCCACCGCTACTATAGCGATGCGCTTGCCCCGCTTGTTCTGGCTATTTCCTTGGGTACGCTGCACGTACCACTGCGTCATCGCACTGCCGGGCTGATAGCGTAACCAGAGCCACGCCATTTCAATAAGCAGAGAACGCACGCGCCGGTTGCCCTGCTTACTGATGCCCTGGTCGACCCGGCTCTGGCCGCTGTCGTACGGCTGCGGCGTCAAGCCGACACAGGCGCCCACCTGCCGGCGGTTGTCAAAGCTGCGCCAGAACAGCTCGAGCACCAGTCGTGTTGCGCCGACCGGGCCGACCGCCTTGAGCCGTTGCAGGTCGGCAATGCGTTTTTGTGCGGGTTCCGGCAATTGCCTGACCAGGTCTTTTTCCAGTGCAGCGAGTTGCTGCTGGGCTAAGGCCAAGCGCTGACACTCCCGGGTCAGCCGCGCATGCAACTGCGTAGGGATTGCCGCGCCGTCGTAGCAGGAAATTTCTCCCTTTGCTAGCCGCTTTGCGATATCGCCTTCGACGTCTTGCCAGCAACCCACTGTTCGCAGCAACTTGCGGATCCGGTCGCTGTGCTGTAGCGCTTCTTTTTGAAGTTCACCCCGGTCGCGCACCAGGTGTCGATGGGCTTCGGTTTCAACGGTCGGTACGTGAATCACGTGCATGCGGTCATGTTCGCCGCGCAGCCAGGCGCGCAGGCACAACACCAGCTTGATCGCGTCGAGCCGGTCGGTCTTGGCCCGCCGCGCGTGCCTCTCCACGGGGATGCTGGCCGGGTCGCAGATCACTACTTCGTATCCTAGCTTCGATAGCGCCCGCTCGATCCAGAAGCCGTCCTGACCAGCCTCGTACAACACGACGGCGCGCACGCCAGGGCTAAGTCCCCATTTCGTCTTGATCTTCTCGATCGCTTGCATTGCTTCGTCCAGGCGGCGTGCCGGAACCTTTGCAGCTACAGTCTGGATCGCGGGCTTCTCCCGTTTGCCGTCGTGCAGGGCGATTTTCCAGGCGCCGTTCGACAGCTCCAGGGCCACTGCCAATACATCTTCTCCGGGCATAGAATGATTGATACGGGTCGGTTGCATGACGTGCTCCAAGGTGAATGGGTTGCACCTTTACTTTAGATCGCTTTGCGTGCGTTACCGACCCGCCTTCATTCATAGTATCTAGCCGATGGTCGCACCCTGACCCGCCGCAACAGCTGGCGCAGCCTGCCATCGCGGGACACCTCGGCACAGGCCGAAGTGGAAGGCAGGTTCCAGACCGGTGGTCTGGGGCACACTGTGCTGGCGGGAGTGGAAGCCTCGCGCCTCTATATGGGCATGGATATCGCCTACTCCAGTGTTGCATCCAACCCGTATGCTATCGACATCTACCAGCCGGTGTACGGCCAGGCGCAGCCGCCGGTGGCGCTGAGCATCAGCACCCGGGAGAATCAGCGCAACCTCGGTGTGTACCTGCAGGACCAGATCGACCTCTCCGAACAATGGAAGCTACTTGCCGGCGTGCGGCTGGACAACTATCACCAGACGGTGGACAACCTGATCACGGCGAAATCCACCAGCCAAAGTCAGAGCGCGGTGTCGCCACGCGTGGGCCTGACTTGGCTGCCGGGCGCGCAGACCTCGCTCTACCTGTCGCTGGGGAAGTCCTTCCAACAGCGGCGTGGACGAGGCGGGGAATGCCTTCGACCCGCAGCACGGCCGGGCGCTGGAGGCCGGCGCAAAGTGGCAGTCTGCCGACCAGCGGCTGGGTGCGACGCTGGCTGTGTTCGATATCGTCAAGCAAAACGTGCTGACCCGCAGCCCCACCAATGCCAACTTCAGCGTGGCTGCAGGCGAGGTACAAAGCCGCGGACTGGAGCTCGATGCGTTCGGCCAACTCGACACGCACTGGCGCGTTAGTGGCAGTTTCGCCCTCATCAACGCCAAAGTGATGGAGGACAACGCAATTGCCGTGGGCACGCGCCTGACCAACATCCCCAAGGTAAGCGCGAGCCTCCTGGCGATCAGAGAGGACGCAATGCCGCTAGGCGGGCGCTACGGTGTGGGCAGCGGCCTGGTCTACGTGGGCTCGCGCTCCGGCAATGCCACCGACACCTATTCGCTGCCTGCCTACGCCACCGTCAAGCTGGTGACATACTGGCAGATTGATAGTCACACCCGAATCTCGCTGGACGTGCACAACCTGTTCAACAAGAATTACTACCCGGCATCATGGGGAAACCTTGCGGTCACCCCGGGCCTGGGCCGGCAGATCGTGGCCGGCCTGCGGTACCAGTTCTGAAGAAGTCCGCTCACGCCCCTGAATCTCTGAATTCCGGAATGTCCGCCTTTGCCGCCGAGTAGCTGCAGTTGATCGGCGACGATCTCGCGTGGACAGCGGGTTCGAGCGCAGCACGCGCCTGAAGATTTCGGGACCTGCAGGTCGGTGAAGAGATATCTATTTCGCCAGCCTGGCGCGAAAAAAAGGAGCCGGGCGGGCTCCATTCTTTCAGCAGGTCGGTACGCCCTACAGCGCGCCATCCTTCAGTTTTTTCAGCGGGCGGACCTTCACCTTGACGGTTGCGGGCTTTGCAGCGAACCACTGATCTTCGCCGGTGAACGGGTTCTTGCCGAAGCGCTTCTTGGTCGCCGGTACTTGCAGGGCCTTGACCTTGAGCAGGCCGGGGAGCGTGAACTCGCCCGCACCCTTCTTGTGCGCCGCGGTCAGGACGGTGTTTTCCAGATGTGCCAGCACGGTCTTGACGGTCTTGGCATCAAGCTCGGTCTGGGCGACCAGGTGAGCCAGCAAGCTCGCCTTGGTGAAGGTTTCCTTCAGCGGCATCTCCACCGGTGCAACCGCAGCTTGACGAATTCGCAAGGGAGCCAGCCCGCGCTCGTGTTGCAGTGCTGGCGTGATCCTGTCGACTTCCGATGAACGGCTTCATTGGGCGTACTCAACGACCAGCAATGCCGTGGCCATGGTTTTTCCAGGATTCGAAATGGCATGCTGAACATCCGCCGGATAGCGCGCGGACTCGCCGTGCCGGACTTTCTTCTCACTGGGGCCGGATTGAACGGTGACGCAGCCGCTCATTACGGACAGATGTTCTTTCGAACCACTCTCATGCGGCTCGGATGCGAGTACGCCGCCAGGATGGATCGACAGCTCATACCATTCCACCCGGCTTGCAAGGTCCACCGGGCCGAGAATCTTCAACTCGCATTTGCCATCCGGGCTTCTGATCACCGGAATCGAGTGAGCAGGAATGACCGTCACGGTTGGCGTCGGCTTGTCGGCCTGCCCGCCGGAAAGGAACTCGGCCAGGCCAATGCCCAAGGCGTTCGCCAATCGCCACAAGACCGCCACCGTGGGATTGGCAAGATTCCGCTCAACCTGCGAAAGCATCGATTTGGATACGCCAGCACGCCGGGACAGCTCGTCGAGGGAGAGCTTGCGTGCCTGGCGAAGCAATTGCAGCCTGGCTCCAATGACGGGGGGGCCTTCTGTGAACGCCTCCGGCGGGGGGACTTGTGTCATGAAATGAAGTCCTGTAAAGTGAACAAAACGTTCGATATACAGAACATGTTCGGTTTATCGATCACCCTCAGTTTACAGGAGCACCGCTGTGCCGACAACAGACGCATTCTACGCAGCCATCCGCCAGGAGCTCGAGTCCATTGAACAAGCCGGTCTGTTCAAGACCGAGCGTATCATCGCCTCCCCCCAGGGCAGCCTTATCAGGACTACCGATGGGAAGGAAGTCATCAACCTGTGCGCTAACAACTACCTGGGCCTCTCGTCCCATCCGGAGGTCGTGGAGGCTGCGCATCGCGCGCTCGGCGAGCGTGGTTTTGGCTTGAGCTCCGTTCGGTTCATTTGTGGTACGCAAGATCTGCACAAGTCGCTCGAGGCGCGTCTCGCGAGCTTTCTCGGCACCGAAGACACGATCCTCTACGGCTCGGCCTTCGATGCAAACGGGGGCCTGTTCGAGACGCTCCTTGGTCCGGACGACGCTGTCATCAGCGACGAACTGAACCACGCGTCCATCATCGATGGCATCCGGCTCTGTAAAGCCAAGCGTTTCCGCTACAAGAACAATGACCTTGAGGATCTTCGCGAGCAGTTGAAGGCGGCCGATGCCGCAGGCGCACGTTTCAAGCTCGTGTTTACCGATGGCGTATTCTCGATGGATGGCACGATTGCCCGGCTCGACGAGATCCGCGAGATCTGCGACGAGTTCGGGGCGCTCCTCGGGATTGACGAGTGCCATGCCACCGGCTTCCTTGGGCAGCGTGGCCGCGGCTCTCACGAACACCGTGGGATCTTCGGAAAGGTCGACATCATCACCGGAACGCTCGGCAAAGCGCTAGGCGGCGCCTCGGGTGGTTTTACGAGTGGGCGAAAGGAAGTCGTGGCATTGCTGCGCCAACGCTCCCGGCCTTATCTTTTCTCGAACACGGTGGCGCCGTGCATCGTGGGCGCGACACTCAAGGTGCTCGACCTGCTCGAAGCCGATACCACGTTGCGAGACAAGCTCGAGCGCAATGCGCGGTACTTCCGCGGCAAGCTCGGCACGCTGGGTTTCGACGTGAAGCTCGGCGACCACCCCATCATTCCCGTCATGGTGTACGACGCGGAAAAGGCGCAGCGACTGTCCCGGCGTCTGCTGGAGCTGGGCGTCTATGTCATCGGTTTCTTCTATCCCGTGGTCCCCAGGGGGCAGGCACGCATCCGCGTGCAGATCAGCGCCTTGCACGACAGCGCCGAGCTGGACCAGGCGTTGGAGGCGTTCGAGATCGCAGGCAAGGAACTGGGGATCATTCAATGACAAAGCCAGCCAGGGTTCTGATCATTGGCGCCAACGGCCAATTGGGAACGGAGTTGGCGTCGGCGCTGGCCGATCGCTATGGCAAGCAGAATGTCGTCACGAGCGACATGGTGCCGCACGGCCGCCACCCGCACCTCACGCATGAAATGCTCGACGTAACCGATCGGGCGCAACTTCGCGATGTCATCGAGCGGCATGGGATCACCCAGATCTATCACTTGGCAGCCGCATTGTCGGCAACGGGAGAGAAGTCGCCCACATGGGCGTGGCAACTCAACATGAACGGCCTGCTGAACGTGCTGGAGGCTGCGCGTCACCAGAGGCTCGACAAGGTATTCTGGCCCAGTTCGATTGCGGCATTCGGCCCGACAACGCCGCCGGACGCCACGCCCCAAAGCACCATCATGGAGCCCAAGACCGTCTACGGCATCTCCAAGCTGGCGGGCGAAGGATGGTGCCGTTGGTACTTTGAGAACCATGGCGTGGATGTCCGGAGCCTGCGGTATCCAGGATTGATTTCCTACAAGACGCCTCCAGGCGGCGGAACCACGGACTACGCAATCGATATCTTCCATTCGGCGCTCAGGGCGCAACCCTATGCCTGCTTTCTGGAGAAAGATGAAGCCCTGCCAATGATGTACATGCCGGACGCCGTTCGCGCGACCATCGAGCTGATGGAGGCGCCTGGCGCCCGCATCTCCGAGCGGGGAAGTTACAACCTTGCGGGCTTGAGCTTCACGCCTGGCGAGATCGCGAACGAGATCCGGCGGCATTGCCCGGGGTTCGATATCAGGTACGAGCCTGATTTCCGTCAGGAGATTGCCGGTGGATGGCCTGACTCTATCGACGACTCGGTAGCCAGGCGGGATTGGAACTGGAGACCTGAATTCGGCCTCAAGGAGATGGTGGCCGACATGCTGAAAAACCTGGCAACGCTGAACCAGGGTAGCGCCTTGGAATGCGTGAGCTGAGACCGGGTTGGCGCAGCAGGCAAAGCCAGGAACCCGGCCGCCGGCCAGCCTCGCGGCATGACAGCAGGCTGCGCGAAGGTCGTTGCACGGCAGCGCGGGAAACGTATTGACAGGGTCGAGACCCAGTGATAGAAGATCGCCTCGATTTCGGACGCTGGGATGCGTTGTCGGGGAATGAAGGCGATCAGGACGATGCGCGATGCCGCGCGGGCGATAGACAAGGCGCGAAGCGCCGGCCGCATCGATCCAAATAACGATTACCAGAGGAGACAACTTATGACCACAGCCGCAAATCCAGCAATCCGACTTTCCGGCCGCCAGGGCCGGCTTCGACATCGGAGGGTTCATGCTGGCGCACTACCGGCGCGAAGCCGGGCAACCCGTTTCCGGAAGGTCATTGCGCGCCGGAACCAATTCACGGGTGAGAGCCATGCTGGTGCTGACAAGCGTTCGCGGGTCTGAGAGGAGATCAATATGACTGACGTAAGGAAACTGCTCGACGAAGAGCGGGCCCACGAGGAGAAGGATCTCCATCGCGGGCTCAAGGACCGGCACATCCAGATGATCGCCATCGGCGGCGCCATCGGTGTCGGACTGTTTCTGGGAGCAGGGCGCGCGATCGCCATCGCCGGCCCGGGACTGATGCTGAGTTATGCCATCGGCGGCGTGGCGATCTTCTTCATCATGCGCGCGCTGGGCGAGCTGCTGCTGTACCGCCCGGTGACCGGATCCTTTGCAACCTACGCCGAGGAGTTTGTCGGCCCCTTTGCCGGCTTCGCCACCGGCTGGTCGTACTGGTTCATGTGGGTGGTCACCGGGATGGCCGAGATCACCGCGGTCGCAGTCTACGTTCACTACTGGTTCCCGGACGTGCCGCAGTGGATACCGGCGCTGGCCACCCTGGCGGTGCTGTACCTGGTGAATTGCATCGCGGTCGCGGTATTCGGCGAGCTGGAATTCTGGTTCGCGCTGATCAAGGTGGTGACCATCATCGCCATGATCGTGATCGGGCTGGCGATCATCTTCTTCGGCGTGACACCGCTCGGCCCGACGGCCAGCTTCTCGAACCTGTGGACGCATGGCGGCTTCATGCCGTTCGGGACGCTCGGCGTGGTGCTGACCTTGCAGATCGTCATGTTCGCCTACCAGGGCGTGGAACTGATCGGTGTCACCGCGGGGGAGGCGCAGAATCCCGAGAAGGTGTTGCCGCATGCGACCAACGGCGTCGTCTGGCGCATCCTGATCTTCTACGTTGGCGCGCTGATCGTCATGATGGCGCTGGTGCCCTGGAATGAACTGAAGCCCGGCGTCAGCCCCTTCGTCTACGTGTTCGAGAGGATCGGCATTCCGGGGGCGGCCGCGATCGTCAATCTGGTCGTCATCACGGCGGCAGCCTCATCTTGCAACAGCGGCATCTTCAGCACGGGGCGCATGCTGTACACGCTGGCGCAGTTTGGCCAGGCGCCGCGCGCCTTCGGCAGGGTCAGCAGCAAGCATGTGCCGTCCACCGCCATCACGTTCTCGGCCGTGCTGATGGGCATCGGCGTGCTGCTCAACTACATCGTGCCGGAGCAGGTCTTCGTCTGGGTCACCAGCATTTCGCTGGTCGGTTCGCTGTGGACCTGGTCGATCATCATGATTGCCCACCTCGGCTATCGCAAGGCAATCGCCGCCGGCCGGGTCAAGGCGGTGGACTTTCGCATGCCTGGCGCGCCTTATGCCAACTGGCTGGTGGTCGCCTTCATGATCGCGGTTGCGGCGCTGCTGTCCCTCGATCCGGGTACCCGGGTGGCGCTCTACGTGGCACCCGTGTGGTTCGCGCTGCTCGGCATCGGCTATCGGCTCACCAAATCGCGCGCGCCGCTTGAGGGGCATGTCCAAAAGTCTGCTTGATCAGTGTCCCGCGCGCTGCCGGTGCTCCCACGCGGCGGCGCGCAGCGCCGGGC
>NZ_BAAILO010000125.1:36847-119519 GCF_054589115.1 Cupriavidus sp. 8B
CGGTAAACAGTTGCGTGCTGTAGTCCGCCACCGGCAGCTTCTTCAGTTCCCTGGATGCGCCTGGCAGTCCCTCAACATAAGTCAGGAAGGCCTCGGCGTAGTCCAGCCCGACGTCGCTTCGGCGTGCGCCGGCGACGCTCTTCATCGTAGTGTAGCCATCCTGGCCATCGGCGAGGAAATTGTTGGTGATGACGGCATAGGTCCTGGCCGGGTCCAGCGGCACATAACCTGATGCGGACTTCACTTCCAACTGGCTGAGGCGCGATCCGGCCGAGGCCTTCCCGCGCTCCAGGAACGCTTGTGCCACCAGTTGCGGCACGCCGCCGCCGCGGGCAATGACATCGGCGTCCTTGTTGCACACATCGCCCAGCACGGAGCGGGTGGCATCGCACCTGGTGCCCGGCACGCGGCGCAGGCAAAGGTTGACCGGGGCCGTGGCTACGACCTTCTTGCCTAGTGCGTCCTCGGCGGACTTGTAGCCGGTGAGAGTGGCGGCCGCTGCGGCAGCACCACGGAACCCCGGAATGTCGCGGGTCGATCGGCTCGGGCAGCGGTACGCCTTTATCCGTCGATCAACTCCGGATCCCAGGCAAACACGGTCTGTTTCTGCTCGCCAAGCCGCTCGATGCCCAGGGTGATGACGTCGCCCGGCTTCAGGAACTGGGGCTGCGGCTTCTTGCCCATGCCCACGCCGGGTGGCGTGCCGGTGGTGATCAGGTCGCCCGGCTCCAGTGTCATGAAACGGCTCAGGTAACTGACCAGCTGGGCCACCGTGAAGATCATGGTGCGGGTGTTGCCGGTCTGCTGGCGCTCACCGTTCACGTCGAGCCACATCGAGAGGTCTTGCGGGTCACCGACCTCGTCGGCGCTCACAAGCCACGGGCCGATGGGGCCGAAGGTGTCGCATCCCTTGCCCTTGTCCCAGGTGCCGCCACGCTCGAGCTGGTACTCGCGTTCCGACACATCGTTGATGGTGCAGTAGCCCGCCACGTGGTTCAGGGCATCGGCCTCGCTGACATAGCGGGCGCGGGTGCCGATCACCACCCCGAGTTCCACCTCCCAGTCGCTCTTGACCGAGCCCTGCGGCAACACGACCGGGTGATTGCAGCCCACGGCCGAGTCGACCGTCTTGGTGAAGACAATCGGTTCCTTGGGGATCGGCATGTTCGCTTCGGCGGCGTGGTCCGCGTAGTTCAGACCGATGGCAATGAACTTGCGCATGCCGGTCCATGGCACGGCCAGACGGCCCTGAGGGACGATGGGCAAGGTGCTGGCATCGAGGCTGCGCAGGGCCGCCATGCCGGACTGAGACAAGGTGCCGGGGACGATGTCGGGCAGCGCCGGGCTGAGGTCGCGAACCGTGCCGTCCGTGTGCAGCAGTGCGGGCTTTTCTTGGCCCTTGGGGCCGTGGCGAAGCAGTTTCATGGTTGAAATGGGAGCTTAGTTGGACCAACCGCCGTCAATGATCTGGGCGGTACCTGTTGTGAAAGACGATTCATCGCTGGCCAGGTAGATAGCCAAGGCCGCAATTTCTTCGGCTCGCCCCAGGCGGGCCATGGGCTGGCGCTCCACGAAGCCCGCCTCGACCTGGGCCAGCGTCTGGCCGGTGGCTTGTGCCTGGGCCGTGATGCGCTCCAGCAGCGATGGCGACATCACCGTGCCGGGACAAATGGCATTGCATCGGATCCCCTTGCCGACAAAGTCGGCAGCGACGGCTTTGGTCAGGCCGATGACGGCGGCCTTGGTGGTGCCGTACACGACTCGGTTGGGTGCGCCTTTGATGCTTCCCGCGACGGATGCCACATTGATGATGGACCCGTTGCCTCGCTCCAGCATGCCTGGCAGGAAGGCTCTGATGGTGCGAAATTGGGCGCGCACGTTGAGGTCGAATGCAAACGTCCACTCGTCTTCCGTGCACTCGAGCAGGTTGCCTGCGTGGACGAAGCCTGCCGCATTGAAGAGCACGTCAACCGGGCCTGCAGCCTCTGCCACGTCGCGAATGGCCTGGGCATCGGTGACATCCAGGACGTGGGTGCTGCAAGCAATTTCCTGGCGCAAGGAAGCAAGCGCCTCCTGGTTGATATCCGTCGCGATCACGCGCGCGCCCTGCGCGGCAAAAGCGATCGCGGTCGCTCTGCCGATGCCTTGTCCGGCCGCGGTGATGAAGGTGGCTTTTCCAGCCAGTCGGAGTGTCATGACGATTCTTCGAGTGAGTTCAGGGGTTGCTTTGGGCACTGAAACGCCGTGCTGTTCAGCGCGGAACGAGCAGCTTGCTTCCGGGCACGATGTCGCGTCGACGGGTGAACTGTCCGGTCAGATCACCTTGCCCGGGTTCAGCAGCGCCTGCGGATCGAGCGCCTTCTTGATGACTCGCATCAGCTCGATCTCCTCGGGCGAGCGCGCATGGCCAAGCCATTGGCGCTTGAGGGTGCCGATGCCGTGCTCGGCCGAGACCGTGCCGCCGTACTCACGCACCAGGCCGTACACAATGCCGTCGACCAGTGCCTTGGGCTGCTCTGCCGCGCCAGGCTGGTAGACGATGATATGCAGATTGCCGTCGCCGATGTGGCCGTAGAACAAGGCTCGGACGCTGGGGATGCGGGCATGGAGTACCTCGCGGCAGCGGCGCGCATAGTCGTCCATGCGAGCCACCGGCAGGCCGATGTCAAAGGCCAGGTGGCCTGGCCACAGCGGGTGCAGTTCGCCGCTGGCATCGCGGATGCTCCAGAACGCGCGGCCGTCGGCCAGGGACTGCGCGAGTGCCGCATTGGGAACCACGCCCGACTCCAGCAGACCGCCCAACCAAGCCTCGAAGCGCTGTGCGTCATGCACCGGGTCGGTTCCCAGCGCCTCGACCAGCACGTAGGCGCCATGGGCCGTGTCGTCGCCCTCGAGGGGGTCGCGCACCCCTGGGGCCTGGGTGGTGGCGAACTGCCAGTAGTCGGGCCACATGACCTCGAAGGCCGAGAGCAGCGGCCCCAGGTTCTGGCGCGCCGAGTTCAGCAGCGTCAGCACGTTGTCGTAGTCCTTGGCGGCGCAGATCGCCACCATGGTCGAGGCCGGCTTGGGGAACATCCTGAGCACCACCCGTGTGATGATGCCCAGCGTGCCCTCGCTGCCGATGAACAGGTGCTTGAGGTCGAAGCCCGCGTTGTTCTTGATCATCTTGTTGAGGCTGGTGACCACGGTGCCATCCGGCAGCACCACCTCGATGCCCAGCACCATCTCGCGCGCCATGCCGTAGCGGATCACGCGGTTGCCGCCGGCATTGGTCGACAGGTTGCCGCCAATCGCGCACGAGCCGCGTGCGCCCAGGTCCAGCGGGCAGAAGAAGCCGGCGGCGGTGGCCGCCTGCTGGATGGTCTCCAGCGGGGTGCCGGCCAGCGCGGTCATGGTGGCCGAGGCCGAATCGACCTCCTCGATGCCCACCATGCGTTCCAGCGACAGGGCCACCTGACCCGCCGAGGCGCGCGCGCCACCGCACAGGCCGGTCAGCCCGCCTTGGGGCACCACGCCCACGCCGTGTTCATGGCAGATGCGCACCGCGGTGGCCACCCCGGCCGTGTCGGCAGGGCGAACCACGGCCAGGGGGCGGCTGGCCGGCAGGCCGCTGTAGTCGTTGTGGTTGCGCACCGGCACGTCGCTGCCGGCGAGCACGGCCAGCGGGCCCAGCTCGGCAAGCAGGGCATCGATGACCGAAGAGGATTGAAGGGTCTGGTTCATGGCAGGAATCGGAGTGAATACAAGCAATTTGCAAACTGGGGGGCGGCGCGGTCATTGAGCCAACCCTGGGCCTGATCGACCGCGCGCCTCACCCCACGAACCAGCGCAGCGGTGCCATCACGGTCTGCGGGAAGGCCACCATGATGAACAGTACGGCGAACTCGGCCAGCATGAAGGGCAGCACGCCCTTGGTGACTTCGTCCATCTTCATGCGGCCCACGCCGGCCACCACGTTGAGGATGGTGCCCACCGGCGGCGTGATCAGGCCGATCGAGTTGTTGATGATGAACAGCACGCCGAAATAGATCGGGTCGATGCCGGCGGCCTTGATCACCGGCATCAGCACCGGGGTCATGATCAGGATGGTCGGCGTCATGTCCATCGCAGTGCCGACCAACATCACCAGCACCATGATCGCGATCAGCAGCAGGGTCTGGTTGTCCATGAAGGGCTTGAGCAGTTCCACCATCTGGGCCGGCAGGTTGGCCACGGTGATGAGCCACGATGACACCATCGCGGCGGCCACCAGGAACATGACCACAGCGGTGGTCTTGGCCGCCGTGGTGAAGATTGGGAGCAGTGCGCTCAGCGGCAGCTCACGGTACACCACACTGGCCACGAACAGCGAGTACACGGCGGCCACCACCGCGGCCTCGGTCGGGGTGAAGACGCCCATGCGCAGGCCCACCAGGATGAACACCGGCAGCATCAGCGCCCAGAGGGATTCGCGTGCGCACTGCCAGATTTCAGCCTTGGTCTTCTTCTCGGGCAGGACCAGGTCTTCCTTGCGGCCGAGCCACCACCAGGCCGCGGCCAGGCCGATGCCGATCATGACGCCAGGGAAGATGCCGGCGATGAACAGCTTGCTGATCGAGACGTTGGCGGTGACGCCGAAGATCACGAAGCCGATGCTGGGGGGGATGATCGGGCCGATCACGCCGGAGGCCGCGATCAGGCCACCCGAAACTTCTTTCTTGTGGCCTGCCTTGATCATCATCGGCAGCAGCAGCGCGGTCAGCGCTGCGGCGTCGGCCACGGCGGAGCCCGACAGGGCCGACAGCAGGCAGGCGGCCAGAATCACCACATAGCCCAGGCCACCCTTGACATGGCCGACGATCGCCAGCGCGAAGTTCACGATGCGCTGCGAGAGGCCGCCGACGTTCATGATTTCGCCAGCCAGCATAAAGAAAGGCACGGCCAGCAACGGGAAACTGTCGGCGCCATTGATGAAGTTCTGCGCCAGGATCTGCGCGTCGAACAGGTCGAGATGCCACATCAGGGCCACGCCGCTGGCCAGCAGCGCGTAGGCGATCGGAATGCCGAGCGCCATGGCGCCGGTGAGGCCGCCGAGAAAGATCAGTACGGTCATGTTGAGGTCTCCGGTTCTTTTTCTTGTTTCTTATCTGCGTGAGTGAGGCAGCGGCGTGTCGCCCAGGGGGAGTGGCTTTGCGAGCCGCCGGCAGCGCTCTCGCGCGCTAGCTCGGCCTGGAGGGCCTCGAGCTCGGCCTGTTCCTCGGACTCCTTGACCATCACCAGCTCTTCATCGCTGAGCTGGCCGGTCAGCGCGCGCAGCAATTGCAGCACCAGCAGGAAGCCGGCGCAGACCGAGAACGCTACCCCCGAGCTGTAAAAGATGGCCACCGACGCCCCGGTGACCGGCGCTTGCACGTCCCAATTGATCTTGGCCTGTTGCCAGCTGCCGTCGAAGAACAGCCAGGTGATGTAGAGCATGAGCAGGTGACCCAGTACCAGGCAGACCTTTTTGCCCATTATCGGAAGGCGCGACACGAGCATGTCGGTGCCCAGGTGGGCGTTTTCCTTGATGGCGGCCACGGCGCCCAGGAAGGTGACCCAGACGAACAGCCAGCGCGACAGCTCCTCGCTGATCGCGATGCCAGAATTGAAGGCATAACGCAGCACGACGTTGCCGAAAACCAGCACCACCATGACGGCCAGAGCCAGGGCGATGAGAAGGTTAATGAACCGGCAATACCGGTCGATGAGGGTATTGAGCATGGGTTGTCTCCCTGATGGTCTGCGCCATCAATGCTTGTCTTGGGACGGGGAAGGGGGTCGACGCCGGCGACCTGGGCTGGTGGGCAGGCCGCCAACGCTGACTCAGAGCGCGCGGCCCTGCAGCAGGCCGCGCTCGGCCAGGTTGCCGATGAAGGCGCGCAAGCCAAAGCACCAGGGGGCGGCGGTCTCGCTGTGTGTCACCCGGTTGTGCAGCCCCCCCAGCCAGGCGCTGCGGATGGTGACCACATCGCCGAGCTTGTGGGTGAAGCCGCCGCCGGGCTGGTCGCGGTCTTCAATGGGCGCAAACAGCGTACCCAGGAAGAGCATGAAGCCGTCGGGGTACTGGTGCGCGGCCAGAGTCTGCGCCACCAGGTCGGCCGGGTCGCGGCTGATGCTGCTCATGGTGTTGATGCCGCGCAGCTCGAAGCCGTCCGCACCCGCGACGCGCAGGTGCACGGTCTCGCGGCGCACCTCGTCCAGACCGAAGCCCACGTCGAACAGCCGGATGAAGGGACCGATCGCGCAAGAGGCGTTGTTGTCCTTGGCCTTGCCCAGCAGCAGCGCGCTGCGGCCTTCGATGTCGCGCAGGTTGACGTCGTTGCCCAGGGTGGCGCCGACGATGTCGCCGCGGCTGTTTACCGCCAGCACGACTTCCGGTTCAGGGTTGTTCCAGTCCGAGTCGGCGCGGATGCCGATGTCCTCGCCGCAGCCCACCGAGGCCAGCACCGGGGCCTTGGTGAAGACCTCGGCGTCCGGGCCGATGCCCACCTCCAGGTATTGCGACCACAGGCCTTTTTGCTGCAGCAGTGCCTTGAGCGCCATCGCCTGCGACGAGCCGGGACGGATGTCGGCCAGGCTTTCGCCGATCAGCTCGATCACCTGGTTGCGCAGGCCCTGGGCCCGGCTGGCGTCGCCCCGCGCCTGTTCCTCGATCACACGCTCTATCAGGCTGGCGGCGAACGTCACTCCCGCAGCCTTCACGACCTGCAGGTCACAGGGGGCCAGAAGCCAGGGCAACGTCTCGTTGCGGGTGCCCGGCAGGCTGTTGGCCAGCAACTCGTCGACACTGCACAGGCGCCGGCCGGGTGCCCGGCGCGCCGCCTCGGCGGGATGCTCGGTATCGAGCAGCGTGCTCATGGTCGGGTAGTGTTCGCTCAGGTCGAACACGCCCTCCGGCCGCAGGGCGGCGACGGCCGGCCCAGGCAAGGCGCCGCCGACCCAGACACGGCCCACGAGGGTGCCCGCAAGGCCGTCATCCGGCAACACCTGGACGTGCTTCACCGCACCGGCCAGCGTGGCCGCTGTCACTTCGCTCATACGATTTCCTTTCAGGTTTCAAGCCGCGGCCCAAGCCGCGCGCCCCGCCCGCGGCGCAGCGCTTGCAAGGCAGACGAGGCTCAATGGTTGTGGCGCGGTGTCTTCTCCGCGATGCGCCGGTAGTTCAACGCGAAATCCAGCGTGGCGCCGTCGACGAGCTGACCGGTCTTCTCCCGGTACAGCGCTTCCCAAGGGGATTGGCTCTGGGGGATCGGGGGCGCAGGGAGCTCGCGGCGGCGGCGCTCGATCTCTTCGGGCGGCACCAGCGCATCGCAGCGGCCGGCGTTGAGGTCGATGCGGATGAGGTCGCCGCTCTGCAGCCAGCTCAACCCGCCGCCCACCGCGCTCTCGGGCGAGACGTTGAGGATGGAGGGGCTGTCCGCCGTGCCGGACTGACGGCCGTCGCCCAGGGTCGGCAGGGTCATGATGCCGCGCTGGATCAGGGCGTCGGGCGGCTGCATGTTGACCACCTCGGCCGAGCCCGGCCAGCCGATCGGACCAGCGCCACGCATGACCAGGATGCAGCCCTCGTCGATGTCCAGTCCCGGGTCGTTGATGCGCGCATGGTAGTCGTCGGCCCCCTCGAATACCACGGCACGCGCCTCGAAGACGCCCTCTTCGCCTGGGCGGTTCAGGTAGCGCTCGCGGAAACGCTCGGAGATCACCGAGGTCTTCAGGATGCCGAAATCGAACAGATTGCCGCTCAGCACCAGGAAGCCGGCCTTCTCCATCAGCGGCGCATGGAAAGGGAAGATCACCTCGCGATCGCGGGTCTCGCGGCCCTGCAGGTTCTCCCCCACGGTACGGCCGGTGACGCTGAGGCAGTCGCCATGCAGGCGGCCAGCCTGCTGCAGCTCGCACATCAGGGCCGGCACGCCGCCGGCGCGGAAGAAGCGCTCGCCCAGGAAGCGGCCCGCTGGCTGCATGTTGAGCAGCAGGGGCAGGTCGTAGGCGTGCTCGGTCCAGTCTTGCGGCCACAGTTCGACGCCAGCGTGGCGGGCCATGGCCATGATGTGCACCTGCGCGTTGCTGGATCCGCCTGCGCAACTGACCACCGACAAGGCGTTGAGGAAGCTCTCGCGGCTGAGGATGCGCGAGGGGCGCAGGTCCTCGTAGGCCATCTCGACGATGCGCCGGCCGGTCTCGTAGGCGATCTGGCCCCGCTCGCGGTAGGGGGCTGGAATGGCCGCGCAGCCCGGCAGCGACAGGCCCAGGGCTTCGGCCACGGCGTTCATGGTGGAGGCCGTGCCCATGGTGTTGCAGTGGCCCGCCGAGGGCGCGCTGCTGCAGGCGCGCTGCAGGAACTCTTCCTCGTCGATCTCGCCCGCGGCTAGCTGGCGGCGGCTGCGCCAGATCACGGTGCCCGAGCCGACCAGTTCGCCGTTGTGCCAGCCGTCGAGCATGGGTCCGCCGGATAGCACGATGGCAGGGATGTCGACGGTGGAGGCGGCCATGATGCCCGCAGGCGTGGTCTTGTCACAGCCCGTCGTCAGCACCACGGCGTCGATGGGGTAGCCGTACAGGATTTCCACCAGGCCCAGATAGGCCAGGTTGCGGTCGAGCGCCGCGGTGGGACGGCGGCAGTTCTCGAAGATGGGGTGCATGGGGAATTCCATCGGAATGCCGCCAGCATCGCGGATGCCATCGCGCACGCGCCGGGCCAGATCCAGATGGATGCGGTTGCAGGGCGAGAGGTCGCTGCCGGTTTGGGCGATGCCGATGATGGGCCGACCCGAGCGCAGCTCCTCGGGCGTGAGCCCATAGTTCATGAAGCGTTCGAGGTAGAGCGCGGTCATGTCCGAGCGCTCGGGATCGGCAAACCAATCGCGGGAGCGGAAGGCACGGCTGGCTTTCTTGTCCATGTCGAAACCTGTAGCGGAGAAGTCAGGGAGTGGAAGAACGGCGCGTCGCTGCTGCTCGGCGCCTGCGAGGATCACTTCGCCGCGATGGAGTTGGTCTTGCGGACCTTGGCCAGTTCGCTCATGAGCTCGCTCGTCGTTTCCTCGCCGAACTCCTTGCTGTACTTGGTCAGCACCGGCTGCAGCTTGGCGCGCAGCTTGGCCTGCTCGGCCGGTGGCAACTCGGTGACCTGCATGCCGGCCTTCTTTAGCTCCCCCAGCGCCTTGTCGCCGAAGGCGCGGATGGTCTTGCGCTCATACAGCGTGGCTTCGCGCGCGGCCTCCTGCACAATCTTCTGCTCCTGCGGCGACAGGCCGTCCCAGGTCTTCTTGGACATCAGCAGCACCCAGGCGCTGTACATGTGGCGCGATAGCACCAGGTGCTTTTGCACCTCGTAGAACTTGCTGGCCAGGATGGTGGCGGTCGGGTTCTCCTGGCCATCCACGGCTGCCTGCTCCATCGCCGAATAGAGCTCGGTGAAGGGCATGGGCGTGGCGTTGGTGCCCAGCGCATTGAAGGTATCCAGGAACAGCGGGCTCTGGATCACGCGCAGCTTGAGCCCGCCGAGGTCGTCGGCCCGGTTGATAGGGCGACGCGAGTTGGTGACGTGGCGAAAGCCGTTCTCCCAGTAGCCCAAGCCGATGAGACCCTTCTCGGGCAGCTTGGCGAGCAGCTTCTGGCCAAAGGGGCCATCCAGCACGGCATCGGCTTCCTGCTCGTTGTTGAAGGTCAGCGGCAGGTTGAGTACGCCAAAGGGCTTGATCAGCGACATCAAGGTGGAGGTGTCGGGGACCGTCATCTCCAGGGTGCCGCCGCGCAGCGCCGAGGTCATGCTCACGTCATTGCCCAGCGAGCCGCTGGCATACAGCTTGGCGACCAGCTTGCCGCCGCTGCGGGCCGCGAGTTGTTCGGAGAAATGCTTGACGGCCATGGCCTGAGGATGGTCTTCGCTCAGGCCGACACCGACCTTGAACACGCGTTCCTTGATTTGCGCAGACACCGGGCCGGCAAGCATGGCCAGCGCCGTGGCGGCCATGGCGAGGGATTTCAACTTCATCAATGTCTCCAATGGAATGATTTTGTCGCGACGGTTCTGCGCCATCGGCGCCACGCTAGACCTCTCCAGGGCCGTCTCGACGCAGGCGAGAGGTTAGGTCTGGCACCTGTACCGGTCCACTGAATTTTTTGCTAGGATCCATTCCAAATGCTTATGAGCTCAGAAATTTTCTCGGGTAAACCCCTGTCCATGGCGCAGGCCTGCGGGCGGCTGCGATTCCGACATCTCCAGTTCCTCGACATCCTCGGCCACACCCTCAACCTGAGGCTTACCGCCGAGCAGATGCATATCACGCAACCGGCGGCCACCAAGATCCTGATGGATATCGAGGAAATCCTGGAGGCACGCCTGTTCGAGCGCCTGTCACGTGGCATGCTGCCCAACGAGCTGGGCCTGTTCACGCTGCGCTATGCCGACGCCGCGCTGGCCGGGCATCGCAAGTTCGTGGATGAATTCAATGCACTCAAGCAAGGGGGGCATGGCCACCTGTCCATTGGCGCGATCACGGGCTCGGCCGCGCACCTGCTGATGGCCACAGTGGCGGAGATCCAGCGCCGGCGTCCACTGCTGGTGCTGAGGATCCTGGAGCAAAGCAGCGACCAGCTGGTGATCTGGCTGGCCGAGCGCAAGATCGACCTGATGATCGGGCGCTTCACAGACGAGGCGCACAGGGCCCAGTTCCAATACGAGCGCCTGTCCAGCGAACCGCTGCAGGTGGTGGCCGGGCTCGATCACCCCTTGCGCGGGGCGCACGACCTCGAGCTGACCAAGCTGGCCCACTGGCCCTGGATTCTCTACCCGCGCTCCACGGCCGTGCGCAAAGTGTCTGACGACATCTTCGGCCGCACCGGGCTCGCACTCACGTCCGGCGTGGTCGAGACTCCCTCTTTCCTGTTCGCCCTGGAACTGATGCAGAGCACGGACATGCTGTCGCTGCAACCCGCCGCCCTGGTGGACAAGTACGTGAACAGGGGCCTGCTGGCCCGGATCCCCATCGAGCTGCCGGACCGCATGCCCGACTACGGTCTGATCACGCGCCTGGGCGAGGCGCCGACCCCCGCCGCGCAGGCCTTCATGGAGGTGCTGCGCGAGAAGGCGGGCAGCGCCGGCGAAACCGCCTGAATCGGTCGTCGACTATGTGATTGGTCAACGCATGAAGAGGAATGGGCACATGCGCTGGACGATGCCGGGAGCCAATGCACTGCTGCAGGTGCGATGTGCCGTTCTCAATTGATAGATGACTCGACGAAGCCGGTCGCGATTCGTAGACCAACACGCTGCCGGGTGCGATAGTCGATCAGCGACTCAAGATTGCTATTGAGGTAGCTGATCAAATCTATGAGCTTGCAGCGCGCTTGTCTGGCTTCGCGGCTTGAGTTCGGGTCAAGTCTTTCGCGCAGATCAAGCAGACGACACAGTTCCTTAGCGAGCTTCTGCCAACGTACCGTTTGCCCGGTCCACACGAAGCTGCGAAGTCGAACAAACAGATCCCAAAGTTCGAATGCTGATCCGTTGGCCGTAAGCCGCCCGTCGTGCACGCGACGGAGCGCGCCGCAGACCTCACAAGCTCGCTGCGACGCGCAGTAGCGATCGAGCTGCTCCACGACAAATTCTTGCTGGACGCAATTGACTTCAGTCCAAAGGTTGGACGTCGGCTGAGCCTCGGTAGCTACGAGACTTACCGGACCTGGCTGATGATTGAAGCCAATCCTGCGATCGAGACTTTCACCGAGCGCCCGGCTCGAGTCGGCGGCACGCGCAGCGCTGTGATCGATTTCTGGGTCTGATTGCGGGATGCGCCAGCCGGGGAGTTCTGGCTGATTGAGAGTAATCGTTCTGAGGATGGCCACGAGCAAGGCCCTGAAGAATTCGCTTCCGTGGTCAGCACCTTGCATGGTCCGCCTGTCCACGTCATCCTCCAATCTGAACTGCAGGCCTGGACGGTGCCGATCGCCAACTGGTCGCGCATTGTCCCGTACCTCGTCAGCTACCGGCGGTTCCATGTCCACATGCTGGAGCAGGCCATCGTGGTCTACCTGAGCAAACCGAGCGCGTTGGATGCGGTGCTCGAGCGCTTTTCCGAACACGATCCGGGGTGCGTGGAGGCATCGCTCTTTTCCTTGTTGGCATCCGGCCGCGTCGGCTTCGCCACGAGATCCTGATCGAGCAACTTGGCAGCCCGCGGAAGCTGAAACAATCACTTCGCATGGGCGGCACGGAAATCGTGGGTCCCAAAATCCACGAAAACCGCCTCGAGATCGTGAACACCCAACCCAAGTTGCGTCGCATCCGGTACGACGAGATTCTCCATAGGTACCCAAATTCGGCCTTTGGATATGCGGCCGCAGAGATAGCCAGAAATTGCGCTGCAATTTCAAGGATTAGCACCACGGGGCCCCATACCCGCGATCCTCAGTCCACGACAATGTTCTGTTGCTTGGCGAGCATTCTCCACCGCTCCACGTCCTGCCTAATGGTGGCGGCGAATTGGGCCGGCGTAACGGGCCTGGCTTCGGCGCCTTCCTTCAGGATCGCCGCCTTGATTTCGGGCTTAGACAAGATGGTGTTGACCGCGGCGTTGAGTTGGTTGACGATCGCCAGCGGCGTGCCCGCCGGCGCCAGCAGGCCCCACCAGAGCTCAAACTCGTAGCCCGGCACGGCGCTGGACATGGGCGTGAGTTCCGGCGCGATCGGGCTCGGCTTGAGGCTGGTGATGCCAACGGCGCGCACCTTGCCGGCGCGGACCATCGGCAGCAGCGACGGGCCGGTGGAGATTAGCAACTGCGTCTGGTTGCCGATCAGGTCGGTCAAGGCGGGGGGCATGCCGCGATACGGGACATGCGTGATGAATAGGTTGCCGGCCATGGCCTTGAGCAGCTCGGTGCCGAACTGGTTGACACCGCCCGGCCCGGACGAGGCGTAGTTGTACTTGCCTGGCTTGGCGCGGATCGCGGCGATCAGTTCCTGCGGTGTTTTGGCGGGGAATGCATTGTTGACCGCGACGATGAACGGCCCTTGCGCAAACATCGCCACCGGCGCGAAGCTCTTGACCGCATCGAACGGCAGTTTAGCCTGCACTGCGGCATTGGTCGTCATGCTGGATGACACGGCGACCAGCGTGTATCCGTCCGGGGCGGACTTGGCAACGATGCCTGTGCCGGTATTGCCGCTGGCGCGGGGGCGGTTGTCGATGACGACAGGTTGCTTGAGCTCCTCGCCGATCCCCTTGGCGACGATGCGCGCGAAGATGTCGTTGGAGCCGCCTGGCGGATAGGGCACGACGATGGTGATGGGCTTGCTCGGATACCCGCCCTGCGCGAAGACCGCGCCGGAGACCAGGCTGGCGGTTAGCGCGGCGGCGAACGCCACGCTACGGGAAACGGATGCGGATGATGTTCTCAAAATGGCTCCTCCTGTGTCTTTGTCTTTGTTATCCGGCTACATACGCGTCGGGATAGAAAAAGGCCGTGATGGTGTCGGCGGCATCTTCCGGATAGCGGCACAGGTCATAGCTGGCCAGGCACGTGGCGGCTTCCACCGTGCCTGTGATCCGACGGAAGTGCAGCTCTTGATCACGAAGCGCGCCACGATCCGCTCGTCGCCTGCGAGTTGGTATTGCGCCTCGTGTTCCATCAACTGCGGTTGCTGAGCAAGCAACTGCGGGTGTGGTTGAGCCATTCCGTGGTACGCCTGTACGACGAAGCCCAGCGATTGTCCAAGCGTTGGCGCACCAAGATAATCACACATTGAATGCAAATTGGAGAATCAAATTCCGACCGGGTAGCCATCCTTGCGGTGATCGCATGCCGCTACATAACCGCCGTTGTCCAGGCGCAGAGCCGCCTGCGCGCTACCGAACTCGGTATCAAAGCGTTTGGCAATCGCTATCGGATGCCCGCGTGACGTCAGTCCCTCAATCACCGCTTGCGGCATATTCCATTCGACGGCGACGCCATGGTTGTCGTCAAGTACGCGCCAGCGCGGCGCATCGCTCGCCGCTTGCGGGTTCAGTCCCTGATCGACCATGCGGGAGACCATCTGCAAATGACCCTGCGCCTGCATGGATCCGCCCATGAGGCCGAAGCTCATCAGCGGCCGGCCGTTTTGCATCAGGAAGCCTGGGATGATGGTGTGGAATGGGCGTTTTCCAGGCGCCACTTCGTTGGTATGGCCGTGACACAAATTGAAGCCCCAACCTCGATTCTGCAAGGCAATGCCGGTATTGGGCACGACCACGCCCGAACCGAAGCCCTTGAAGTTGGATTGAATAAACGAAACCATCATGCCGTTGCGATCCGCCGTGGTCAGGTAGACGGTGCCGCCGCCAAGCGGCTTGCCGATGCGGGCCGGCGCAGCCCGCTCGGGGTCGATCAGCTTGGCGCGCTTTGCCAGATATGCCGGGTTGAGCAGGTCGGCCGCTGTTACTTCCCTCATGTGATCCACGTCGCCGACGTATTCATGCAAGTCGGCAAAGGCCAGTTTCATTGCCTCGATCTTCAGATGCATCGCCAGCGCGCTATCCTGGTCCATGATCTTCAAATCGAAATGCTCAAGCATGCCCAACGCCATCTGCGCCGCAATGCCTTGACCGTTAGGCCCGATCTCATACAGTTCAACATCCCGGTAGCGGATGCTGATCGGCTCGACCCAGTCCGCCTTATGCGCGGCGAGGTCGGCTTCAGTGATCGCGCCGCCGGTATTGCGCGCGTGGTCGGCGATCGCACGGGCCAGTTCGCCATGGTAAAAGTCGTCGCCCTTGGTGCGCGCAATTCGCTCGAGTGTATTTGCCTGTCCCGGGCAAATGAAGCGCTCGCCCTGAAGCGGTGCCCGGCCGTTGGGGGCAAACGCTTCGCGGTAGCCCGGCTGATCGATCAGTTCGTCGACCTGTTTTTGCCACTGATTGTGGACATTGTGCGAAACCAGATAGCCTTCACGCGCATAGCGCAGCGCCGGTTCGAACAGCTCTTCGAACGGCAGGCTGCCAAAGCGCTCCCACATGGCGCGCCACGCTGAAACGGTGCCTGGCACGGTTACCGAGTCCCAGCCCCGCTTCGGCATCTCCTTGTACTTTGAAAAATACTCGCGCGTCCATGCGGCCGGTGCTCGTCCCGATCCGTTCAAACCGTGCAATTTGCTGCCATCCCAGATCAGTGCAAACGCGTCACCGCCGATACCGTTGTTGCACGGCTCCACCACAGCCAGGGCGATTGCCGTGGCCAGTGCAGCGTCGGCTGCATTGCCGCCGCGCAACAACATCTCCAAGCCGGCCGAGGAGCCAAGCGGCTGGGAGGTCGTCACGACGTTGTCGGCGACCAGCGGCAAACGCTGCGACGTGTAAGGGAAGGTCCAGAAGGCGCTTTGACGCGATTGCATGTTGTCTTGACGTAGATAGCGGTGGTGTGACGGAAAAGTACATGCCGATCGGCAAGGAAAATCGGTTGCAGGCTGGTCGGTTACGGAAAGCGCGCCTGGGCATCAGCAGAGTCCTCCGTGCCCGTGTCGGCGCGCGCTGAAGCCTGTGCCGGTGCATATTCAGCCACTGTAGTCAGTCTGGTCCTCTACGTGGTTAAATGCCTGGAAATCTATTGTTAAGCTGAATTGAATGATCCGCGTCGAGGACTTGCGGCTTGTTTCGGCATTGACGCCATCGCTCAGCGCGGCAGCGCGAGCGCGGCTCTGTCGCGGTAAGCGTTCGGTAGAATGTAGCGGTCTTGAGTTCAGCGCCATGAGCCCGCCATGATTCGGAAATTGCGATGATCCTCAATCGCTGCATTACCCGCTGGAATTGATGGTGACCTGCGTGCTCTGGTATGTGGTCTACCCCGCTCAGCCTGCGTGACCTTCGCCAACCTGGCGCGCTGCATGACATCAACTCCGAACGGGAGGCACCCATCGTCATTCGGCAGTTCAAATACCTGAACACATCGTCGTGTTGAGGGGGGAGGGCGGGCGCCACACTGCGACTAAGGTGATGATGTTTTCCAGGCGAGTATTGGGGGGGGCTGCCATGTCACTACGCTGGACTCTTTGCCTACAATCCCATGCCGATGATGGGAGCGTCGAAACTGTGCAACTGGGGACAGTAGAGCCATATTGCGGAACGTATCGCCGCATCAAAGATTGGCGTCCGCGCACGTTCGATACTGCGCTGGGCACAATTCATGTTCGCGCTCCACGGGTGGTCGTTTGGGAACGGCCCACGCCGGTAGCTATGATGCGGGATGACGTGATGGGCTGCGATCAGCCAAACGTGAACGCATAGGCTTGCGCACCCGCATCAAGGAAGCAGATCTCGAACGTGTGCTCGCCAACATCGCCCGCCTGCCGTACCAGCTGATAGAGCCGCGTTTGCGTGATGGCTCCGTTGCCATTGGCATCGATATCGGCGCCGTGGTTGGCGCCCGGCGCCTTGCCGTCAATCTTCACCAGGAAGCGCACCGCTCGGCCATCGGGTGCCGGCCCCAGCACAAGGTGAAGATCGCGCGCATGGAAGCGGTACGTGATGCCGCCATCGGCACGATCGAGCGTGGCCTGCTCGGCGCCGACGGTCCACTGGCCCCTCAGTCCCCACTCGTTCAGTTCGAGGTTGCCGACGGTGTAGCCGTGTGACGCGTCCTGGCGAATTCCACCTGGCGACGCGAAGTTCGAAGCCAGGCCGTAGCCGACATAGGTCTCGCCTGAACGTACGTTCCGGAGGTCGGGCGCGGCTTGCGCACCCTCGGCGTCTGGCACCACCACGTCGCGCGATGAGAACGGGCGGCCCGCTTCGGCCAGCAGGGACTGAATCACGCGCTCCGATTTCGCATAGTCGCCTTCGCCGAATTGGTGATGGCGGATATTTCCTCGCGCATCCACGAAGTACGCGGCGGGCCAGTAGTTGTTGTTGAAGGCGCGCCAGATGCGGAAGTCGCTGTCCACGGCCACGGGGAAGCCGATCTTGAAGTCTCCGACCGCGCGGCGCACGTTCTCGGGGTTCTTCTCGAACGCGAACTCGGGCGTATGTACACCGATCACCGTCAGACCCTGGTCCTTGTACTTCTCCGCCCACGCGCGCAGATAGGGCAGCGTGCGGATGCAGTTGATGCACGAATACGTCCAGAAATAGACCAGCGTGACCTTGCCTTGCAACTGATTGCGCGACACGGGCGCCGCGCCGGCCCCGGTGTTGAGCCACTTCACGGCACCGTCGAGCGACGGCAGTTGGCCTTCCACCGGCAGTCGGACAGGAAAGCCCACGCTGATGTCGTTGGCGGCGAGCAGCATCGGCTCGCCAGCGACCTGCGCATCGTTGACGTCCTGAAGGACGGGCATGGTGGGCGAGCGGGGCGCCGTCGGCGCGGTCGTGTGTAGCCTCTCGACCAATGCCTGTTCCAGCCGTGCGGGGCCGCCCGTGGAAAAACGGGCCAACAGGCCAGTGTCGACGCCGACCGCAATCGCGGCTACGCCACCGAGCACGCCCACGCCAAGCCCACGGCGTAGCCATTCGCCGACGCCCATCGAGCGTTTCATCGCCGCGAACAGACGGCCGCCAATGCCCAGCGCCGCTGCCAGCGACGTGGCCGCGCCCGCCGCATAGGCCACCAGCAACAGGGAACTCTGCACGCTTGCGCCTTGCAGTGCTGCAGTTGTCAGCACGATGCCGAGAATCGGGCCCGCGCACGGCGCCCACAGCATGCCCGTGGCTACGCCCAGCATCAGCGATGCCCAAGGCGAAGCGTCGGCGCTGCTTCCACTGTCGGCCAGCCGGTTGCCCAGTGCCACGACCGGGTGCGTGAGCGCTTCGGCCAGCCTTGGCACCAGCAGCGACAATCCGAACGCCGCCAGCAATATCAGTGCGCTGTAGCGGCCGTATTCGTTGGCGCGCACGGCCCACGCGCCCCCAACGGATGCCAGCGTGGCTACGGCGGCAAACGCCGACGCCATACCGGCCAGCATCGGCAGCCGGCCGCGCAGGAACGGCTTTGCGCTGCGGCTGAGCACGAACGGGAGTATGGGCAGAATGCACGGGCTCAGGATGGTAAGCGCGCCACCCAGATAGGCAAGAATTAGCAGGGTCATGATTAGGTTTCTTTCGAAGGCTTGGCCAGTGATCTGGTATGCCCCCAATTTGACGCCGCGCATCTATCGTGAATGTGTCACCAAAGGGGAAGGTTGTACCGTTCTGTGGGTCCGGCGCGGCCAGATACAGTGCGATACACGACAACAGGGCGGCACCCTTTCAATTAACACCCGCCTCTGGCATTGGCCGCGTACGCTGGGGTCGCGACTCTTTGTGATCCTGCTGGTGGGCTTGATCATCGCGCATCTAACCTTGTTCGCGGTGCTGTTTTCGGAACGTTATCTGTTGGCACGGCAAGTGATGCTGGGTACGCTGGAAACCGACGTAGCAACGTCGGTGGCGATCCTGAACCGGCTACCCGCGGCGGAGCGCCCGCAGTGGTTGCCGCGCCTGAACCGGGGCAACTACCAGTACATTCTGGGGCCGGGTTCGCCTGGCGTGCCCAAGATGACCCAGCGCGGCAAGGACATCGCGGAACGGATCATGGAAGCCAGTGGTGGCCGGTTTCCCCTGGCGGTGCAATCGGTTCCTGGCGACGGCAAGCAGGTGCAGGCCCATCTGACGTTGAGTGACGGCAGCCCGCTGACCATCGACCAGCATCCACGCATGTTGCCGATTGCACAATGGCTGCCCTATGTGCTGGTGCTGCAACTGCTGTTGCAGGTTCTGTGCTGCTGGATCGCCGTGCGGCTGGCCATTCGTCCGCTGGTGGCGCTGGCCGACCCTGCCGATGCGCTCAACCCGAATGCGAAATCGCCGCCACTGGACGAGAGCGGTCCCACCGAACTGGCGCGCGCGGCACACGCATTCAATGCGGTGAGTGACCGCATCGCGCACTTCGTGGTGGAGCGCGTACGGATTCTGGCTGCGGGCGGCGCCATCGTGACGCGGCCGCACGCATTGCGCCGCATCCTGACCAATCTGATCGACAACGCCATCAAGTTCAGAGGCGCGGCGGAGTTGTCCGTGCGCCGCGATCGCGATACGGTGCGGATCGACGTGATGGGATCGCGGTCCCGGCATTCCGGAAGACAAGCTGGAGGCTGTGTTGCTGCCATTTTTCAGGCTCGAAGGCTCGCGCGCGGCCGGGAAACCGGCGGCACGGGCCTGGGTCTGGCCATCGCTCATCAGCTTGCCGTGGCCGTTGGCGGTTCGCTGAAGCTGCGCAACCGCGACGGCGGCGGTCTGATCGCCGAGATCCGTATCGGATAAGGGCCGACATCACTCGGGCCATTTCGGTCACCGCGGCCATATTGCTTTTGCGTCACTGTGTGCCGCTTTCGCCTCGGATCTCCGGCTCTCCCGTGCCTTCCCATGGCTATTCCGGGACGCCTCCCCGCCGTTTCCTTTCCTTTTTGTACGCTTTTGTATCAGCCGACGACACCGATACGTTCCCTGACACTAAGGCCCGTATTTCGCTACGGGCGCGATACGTGAGCCGTCTTAAATACGTTCCGTGGCAGCGCAACGCACAACCGACGAAGCGAAAACGCTGCTTCGCAATACCTGAGAACGCAGACCGCATATCGCAAACCAATCAATGCAAAGGAAACTGATCATGTCCAAGAACTATGCCAAGCGCCTCGTCCTCGCCGTCGCCCTGGTTGCCGCTGCTGCTGGCGCGCAAGCTTCCGGCTTCGGTGCCCGTGATCCGTACTCGGATGGGGCCCGCTCTGTCCAGGATGCCCGTGATGTATTCAGCGATGGCGCCCGTTCGGCGACAGACGCTCGCGACCCGTACGCGGAAGGCGCACGTTCCGTGCAGGACCAGCGCAGCCCGTACTACGACGGCGCACACACCATCGCTGGCATGGACCGCACCGGTGTGTCGGCAGATCCGGCCCGCGCTGTCGGTCCGTTCTACGACGGCGCCCATACCATCGCTGGCATGGACCGCACCGGCGTGTCGGCAGATCCGGCCCGAACGGTCGATCCGTACCTCGATGGTGCCTACGCCTGATCGCCGCCCATCGCGCAACCCTCGCAAATCCACTGCCGAACACCATTCGAACTGAACAAGGAACACATCATGACCCGCATCGAAAAAGTCCTGTACACCGGTAAGGTCCACATCACGTCTGGCGGCCGCGATGGCACGGCTCGCAGCGATGATGGCAGGCTCGACATCGAACTGTCGTCGCCGGGCAGCAAGGGGCAGGGCACCAACCCGGAGCAACTGCTGGCCGCCGGCTGGTCGGCATGCTTCATCGGTGCCATCGGCCTGGCCGCAGGCAAGCAGAAGATCAAACTACCGGAAGACTTGTCCGTGGATACGGAAGTGGACCTGGGCACTGCGGGCATCGAGTACTTCCTGCAGGCACGCCTGCGCGTGCATATCCCCGGTATCGAACGAGAGGTGGCTCAGGCGCTAGTAGACACCGCGCACCGTACGTGCCCGTACTCGAAGGCGCTGCATGGCAACGTCCATATCGAAACCGTGCTGGTCTGATCCCTGCACCCCTCGCCCGCCGTGCGGACGAGGGGCAAGACATCCAAACTCTGAAGCCTGAATCATGCGTAACCTTTTTCGCGCCATCCTGGCCGCAGCCGGCATTGCTGCGATCTATACCTTCGGCACCGGAGCCATTGCGGAGAGCCCCAAGGTGGGCGATCAGGGCAAGGCCCCGGAGTTCGCTAGCATCGACCACTGGCTCAATTCGGAACCGCTGACGATGCAGCAGCTGCGCGGCAAGGTAGTGCTGGTGGATTTCTGGACGTACTCGTGCATCAACTGCGTGAACACGCTGCCGTATGTCAAGCAGTGGCACGACAAGTACAAGGATCAGGGACTGGTAGTAGTGGGCGTGCACACGCCGGAGTTTCCGTTCGAGAAGTCGACGGACAACGTGCAGGCAGCGCTCAAACGCTTCGACATCCGTTACCCCGTGGCGCAGGACAACATGTATGCAACATGGTCTGCGTTTCGCAACCAGTACTGGCCCGCTACGTACCTGATCGATGCCAACGGCCGCATCGTCTATCAGCACTACGGCGAGGGACGGTACAAGGAGACGGAAGCTGAGATTCAGAAACTCTTGGCGGAACGCAAGGCAGCGCAGATGCAGTAAAGGGGGCTGGTCGCCCGTTGCTCACAAGAGCTCTCGTTGCCACACCATGCCACCTACAACAGCGCTGGCTGATATGTGCGACCAGGACGATCGCCACGCATCCATCGGGCGGTCGTCTGGGCACATTCACGCAATTGCCTACAGCGTCGCCCCCCGCTCAGGCTTCCTGGGACTCGCCTTGCGTTCGCAGAACCTTCACTAGGTGTTCGCCGTGCATCTGTGCGTAGTCATGGGCAAGCTTCTCGGCTTCCGTCGTGTCCCCCTGCAGGATTGCCGCGGCCATATGCTCATGCTCGGCATAGATGGCTTCGGAATATTCCATCAATTTTGTGGTCATCAGGATGTACAGCATGACCGGATCGCTGATCAGTCCATACTGGACGATGAGGCGACGATGCCGTGACAGCGCAACGACGGTCTTATGAAAGGCCAGGTCGGCCTCAGCGATGCGTCTGCGGTCCATATCCGCGATGGCGGATTTCAGATCCGCCAGGGCCTCGCGTAGTCGCTTGCGGCCGGCATTGTCGATGCTTGCGGCCGCTAGCCGTGCGGCCATCCCTTCCAGATTACTGCGCAGCGTATAGAGTTCCCACGCGTCTTCTGCTGAAAGCGATACGACTTCCCATCCGGTATACGCGTGCTGGATCAGCAGGCCTTCAGTAGCCAGGCGCTGCATGCCTGCGCGAACCGTCGAGCGGGAAAGGCCGATCTGCGTCGCAAGGGAGATTTCCGTGAGCTTTGAGCCAGGCGCCAAATCTCCGGAAAAGATGGCGTCCCGGATCCAGTCGGCAGCCTGTCGGTCCAGGCTGCGCTTGTCAATTTCAACGCGAGTACTCATGTTTGCTTGTCCTGGCAGGCTGGGCTCCATCGCCATACCGGAAACGCCCGCCCATCCTGTCTGCCGCAACGGGAAAGATGCTTGCCATGATACCGCCAAACTGCATCATGATTGTTAATTGTGGCCAATTAGTTGTTGGCAGCCGCAAAACCATAGGCCGTGTTGGCGTCACTTCGCCAGCACGGGCCGCTTCGGGATGGCTCAGAGCCTTCCCGTCGCCCGCCGCACTTCGTACGCTTGCAAGTTCATCCAGCAGATCCGGTGCACGGTATCGTCCAGCCCATGTGCCCTGGCGCGGCCCAGCATGTAACCGACAATGTGCTCTCCTTCGATCGATGATTTCCTTTCCAGGTCGCGCAATATCGACGGGACATAGGCCGATTCCTTGTTGGCGAACAACTGGCGGTACTCCGCAAGGAATGCCTCGGTCATCGGATATCCCTCTCGCGTGGCGACCTCGGCATGGATCGAAAGCACCTGGTAGAAGAGTTCGGTGCCACCAGGCACCTGGGCGATCTCTCCGACGCTTGCGCGCAGGAGCGTGGTGACGGTGGCCACCGTGGAAAGGTGGACCAGTTTCTCCCAAAGGTTGCGCATGATGTCGGGGACGGCGCTCGCCACCACGCCGCCCTGTGGGAACGCACGTTGCAGCGCTTGCACGCGGTCGCTCATGACGCCGGACTGTTCGCCGAACTTGATGTAACACCAGTCATTCAGATGCTGAATCGTTCCATCACTGTCGAGTGTGACGATGATTTTCGCCAGGCCGCCGAGCACGCGGTTGGCGCCGAATACGGCATTGAGCTTGTCGATGTGCTCCATGCCGTTCAGCAGCGGCAGGATGGCGGTATTTGGGCCTACGGCAGGGCGGATGGCTTCGATCGCGGAATCCAGATCGTAGGCCTTGCTGGTCAGCAGGACGACATCCCAGTTCCCGCTTAGTTCGTCCTTCGTGACGGTTTTCACGGGCGCATGGAAATCGCCATATTGGCTGCGAATATTCAAGCCATCGCGTTCGAGAATGGCGCGCCGCGCGGGGCGCACAAGGAAGGTGACGTCCGCACCTTGCTGGACCAGCCGGCCGCCGTAGTAGCCTCCGATCGCACCAGCACCGAGAACCAGAATTCGCATAGGGACTCCATCAAAGGATTGTTGTACATGGCCAGGGCGCAATGACTGCTTGTGCCTTGAACCCTGAGTCGAAAGCATTCAGTGCCGGACTTCCTCTCGCAGCAAACGCTGCGGCATGGCGGCGAGCAGGAGAACAGCTCCGATTACCAGGGCTGCCGCGAAGGTGTACAGGCCGTAGTCCAGCGACCCCGTCGTCGTCTTCACCCAACCGAGCATGGATGGGCTGGCGAAGCCACCGATCAGCCCGATACTGTTGATGACGGCAATCCCTCCCGCCGAGCCGGAACTGGAAAGATAGGAAGTCGGGATTGTCCAGAACAGAGGCATCGCGGTCAGAACGCCCAGTGCGGTGATCGACAGCACAGTCAGCGCAATGGGCAGGCTTGTATGGACGAATGTCACGGCTACCAGGCCGATGGCGGCAACGATCATGCCCAGCGCAACGTGCCAGCGGCGCTCACGTGTCTTGTCCGAATGCCTGCCGATGATCACCATGCCGATGCTCGTGACCAGATAGGGAATCGCCGTCAGGATGCCAATGTGCAAGGGGTTGGTCACGTGGTAGCTGCGAACCATCTCGGGGAGCCAGAAGCTGATGATGTAGAGGCCAGCCGCAATCGTGAAATAGATGATCGACAAGGCATACAGCCGCGGGTCGCGCAGTGTCTTCAGGAAGGAGTGATCGTGACCATGTGAGTCTGTGGTACCCACTTCGCGGCTCACGACCTCTTTTTCCCTGGCGGACAGCCATCGGGCATCGGCCGGCTTGTCGGCAAGCACAAAGATGACGAGCACGCCAAGGATAACGGACGGGACCGCCTCGATGAGGAACAACCATTGCCAGCCGCCCAGCCCTGAGGTATCGCTCAAGTTGGCCAGGATCCATCCGGACAAAGGTCCACCGACGATGCCCGATACCGCGATCGCCGACATGAAGAGCGTGATGATTTTTCCCCGCATCATGGGCGGATACCAGTAGGTCAGGTAGAGCACGATGCCGGGGAAGAAGCCGGCTTCGAAGGCGCCAAGAAGAAAGCGGGCCACATAGAATTGCGTGGGGCTCGTGATAAAGGCGCAGCTTGCCGAAATGACACCCCAGACGACCATGATGCGCATCAGCGTCTTGCGTGCGCCAATCTTCTCTAGCAGCAGGTTGCTGGGCACCTCGAACAGGAAATAGCCGATGAAGAAGATGCCGGCGCCAAGGCCATAGACGGCATCTGAAAAGCCGAGGTCATGCTTCATCTGAAGCGCGGCAAAACCGATGTTGACGCGGTCCAGATAGGCAAACACATAGCAGATGAAAAGGAACGGAATAATGCGCCGCGTGACCTTGGTGTAAACGCGCCGGACTTCGTCGCTTGTGTGTATGGCCGCACTGCGTTGCTGCGCCGCCGAGGTGGAAACTGTCGTCATGATCCTGCCATCCGTTCAGATTGTTGTGAGACTGATGGCTTCCGAGGGGAGTCTGGTCGTGTCAATCCACGACAGGTCTCCACCCCGCCTCGAAAGCTGACTGCAAGTAGTAAGTGGTGATCAGGCGCGACGGGCAAAGGCGTTCCCGCCTTTGGCATTGTTTCCCTCACGCCAGGGATTGGGCTTACAGACCGAGATGGCTGCGGCGGACCTGTGGAGGATGGGCGCGCAGAACTTCTTCGATCGGGTCGCAACCCCAGCCGGGCGCTTTCGGGACCTGAATGGCACCATTCACGATCTCGGGCGTATGGGTGAACAACTGGTCATCCCAGGCCAGCCGATCCACGTCGACCTCCATCACGCGCAGGTTTGGAACCGCCGCCGCGAAATGAACGTTCATCATGGTCGACAGGTGGCTATAGAAGTTGTGCGGGGCGATGTTGACGTCAAAGGCGTCTGCCACGTTGGCGATCTTCATCGCTTGCCACACGCCGTTCCAGACCGCGTCGATGATGGCCACATCCATCGACTGCGCCTGGAAATAGGGCAGGAACTGGCGGATACCAAACAGCGTCTCGCACGCTGCAATCGGTGCGTGGCTCCGTTGGCGGATGTATGCCATGGCCTCCGGATTGTAGATATCGAGCTCGACCCAGAACAGGTCGAAGTCCTTGATGGCCTTGATCAGCGAGAGATAGCCCTCGGTGCGCGCGTTGAAATTCAGGTCCAACAGGATGTCGACATCCGGACCAGCACCATCGCGAAGCGCTTCGAGGTACGCGCGCAGATTGCGCAGCAATGCCTTGTCCACGTTGAGCGACGGCGCGTAGGGCGAGCCGAAGCCAGCCATCCACTGGCGCGGCTTGCCGTTCTCGTTGACGAAGAGGTTGGTCTTGAGCGCGGAAATCCCGGATTTGCGCGCGTCCTCGCCAGCCTTCTTGACACCGTCCAGATCGACGATGGCCGGTTGGTAGAGCTTGGGATGGCTGATTCGCCAGGTTGCGCAGTGAGACCAGTAGATCGGGATGCTGTCTCGGTGCTTGCCGCCTAGCAATTGGTAGACCGGGACCCCCAGCGATTTCGCTTTCGCATCGAGCAGCGCATTCTCGATGGCGCCAATGGCCTCGGCGCTGAGCCCATAGGGAGCCGGGCGCAAGGAAGCTGCAAGCCGGCCATACGCCTCCTCATGGTCATACACGGATTTGCCAATCAGACGGGCCCCCAGTTGCTCGATGACCGCGGTCAGGCCGGGCGGGCCAAACGATTCGTCATACTCGCTCCAGCCGACCGTTCCGTCGGAGGTCACCACCTTCAGGAAGTAG
The DNA here is from genome assembly GCF_054589115.1 of Cupriavidus sp. 8B. Lineage (NCBI taxonomy): Bacteria > Pseudomonadati > Pseudomonadota > Betaproteobacteria > Burkholderiales > Burkholderiaceae > Cupriavidus > Cupriavidus sp. 8B. The sequence continues at coordinate 62,694 of NZ_BAAILO010000125.1, forward strand.
TAGTTTCGCCACCCGGCATCGCAGGAGATGGTCTCGAAGTGCTCAATACGCATGGTTGTTCTCGTCAGTGATAACAGATAACTTTTATTGTTAACAATTAATAATTAATCTAGGCGAGGGGCTGCAGAGAGGCAACTAAGGTAAACCCTAGGTGGCCGTGCGATGACGCATGGGTCGGCGAATAGCCGTTACTGCCGTTTCCCGCGTAGTGCGCGCGAAGAGCGCGAATACGCCGCCGCTCCTCCAGGACTGTACGGTTGACCGCCGGCGGCATTACCCCGGCTGCGACTCTTTCGTCGCACTCGATGAACGGGCAGGCGATTTATTCCTTGATGTAACAATTCATGTTCCCTCCGATGGCTTTATTGACAAAAAGGCGCCGCCTAGAGTCTTCCCCGCGGACAACGACCGCATAACAACGATTTCATTAAGGAGAGGACAAATGTCATCATTGACGCGACCATTGGCGGTGTTTTCGACTGCCATTTTTTTGCTTGCTGCTGCCGGAACCAACGCGTTTGCTCAGGCGCGAACGACACTTCAGACGATCGACTTCCCACAGGGCTACGAGACAATGGCTGTGATTGCTGAACTCGAGCCAGGTAGCTGCACGGGTCGGCATGCTCATCCAGGGATTGAAAGCGCCTATGTGCTGGAGGGAGAGGCTGTCGCGAAGTTCGATAATAAGCCGGACTTGATTCTCAAAGCCGGGGGACCGCTGCAATTCGGGCCCGGAGAAATGCATAACGTGTGTAATGTCGGCAGCGGGCGGTTCAAGGCTCTCGCCCACTATATTGTTGAAAAGGGCAAGCCGTTGGTATTGCATGCTCAGTGACATTCATCAAATTGCTGTAATAGAAACGCGATTGGTTTGCCGGGCAGTTTTTCAGTTGTTAGGTTTTGTGCAGTGTAAAGCGCAGCACGGTGATGAGCCGCGCATTTTCCCTGAGGAGTAGTGGTCATGCTGAGACAAACAAAAGCAGCGGTGTCATTTATCTTGGTTGCCTTCTTGTTAATGATGGAAGGCGCGCCAAATGCGCACGCAGGCTCCAAACTACCGGATCCCGCCAAGGCCGGTATCGCCGAACAGCTTTTTCGGTTGGATTGTGGCCGCTCCCTTGCAAACGACGAGTCGGTATGGACGCCCGGCGAGAACGCTGGACACAGTATCGAGTTCTCATCTACTTGCTGGCTGATAAGGCATCGAAGCGAATGGTTGCTTTGGGATACGGGTGTTCCTGAAGCAGCGTTCAACGACCCCAAAGGTTGGTCCACTTTACCGAAATTGATCGTCTATCACCTCGACAAGACAGTGACAGATCAACTCGCCGAAATCGGGCTGAAGCCAGGCAATATCGCTCGGGTTGCAATATCGCACACACATGGAGACCACATAGGTAACGTGAGCTTGTTCCCCAACGCCACAATTCTGATGCAGCAGGCTGAGTATGGCTGGATACATTCCCCCAACGGGTCGAATGACAACGTAAATCAATTGATGGCACTGGCGCGTAAACTTTTGGGCGCGCCGAAGAACCTTCAGCTTGTCGACGGTGATACCGATGTGTTCGGCGACGGGAGCGTCATTTTGGTTTCCACGCCAGGGCACACTCCCGGCAGCCAGTCGCTGCTAGTCCATCTCAAGAATTCTGGCTTCATCATCCTGTCGGGCGACGTTGTTCATTTGGAAGGAAATTTCGAGAAAAACATAGTTCCGTCCTTGAATACCAATAATGCAGAATCAATCGCTTCAATGGAAAAAATCAGGCAGTTGATTGCAACGTACAATGCGAAGCTCTTCATCAATCACGACAAGAAGCAATCCGACAAGCTTAAGCTGCTCCCTGCTTTCTACGACTAAGGTTTGGTGATTGGTCATCGCACCCTGGCAGGATTGAGTGCGCCTGCCGGGGTCGTCATCTAACAAACGTCAAATGCAAAAACGCGGCGAAAGCACGAGGAGACGGGAAGGAGCACTTCTCGGTTCGCCCAAAAGCTGCGGTAGCAGAATTTGTGGGTATCGCTAGCGACAAGGCCCACGTCGTGTGCCCATACTCGAACGCGACGCGGAACAACATCGACGTGACGCTCACGCTCGTCTAACTTGCGAATCCTGTTACCAACAGTTGATCCCCCTCGTAGTCAGCGCACGGGCTCACGAAAACTGGTCCCGCATTGCTTCCCACTTCGACCTGCTGCTCGACCGCCCGTAAGCCGTCAACGTGCTCGAGCAGACCATTCTGCAACTCGCCATGCGCGGACTGCTTGTGGCCCAAGAACCGAAGGATGAGCCTTGGCGCCGACGGCTGACTGGCTCAAATGCAACCGGCGCCCCGCGCCGGTAACGCTGCGTACGCCCGCGACCGTGACGAACGTGTGCAGCAGAGCGGTGTCGAGCGGCACTCTCTATTTGACGTTGAGGCGCTTCGCTGTGGTTGCACTGGCGAGTCCCCCTTGTTGCCTCGCTTCCACTTGACCACCACAGGAGTTTTCTGACATGGCTCAACTGCTTTACATCGAATGCTCGCCGCGCAAGCAGGACTCGGCTTCCATCGAAGTCTGCCGCGCCTTTCTCGATGCCTACCGCGAGACCAATCCGGCGGACACCATCCAGACGCTGGACGTCTGGAACCTGGTGATGCCGGAATTCGACGGCCATGCGATGGCGGCGAAGTACGCGGGCCTTGGCGGCACGGCACTGACGTCGGCTCAGGAGTCGGCGTGGAGGCGCATCGAGGAACTCGCGGCGCCATTTCACGCGGCGGACAAATTGCTGTTCGGCATACCGCTGTGGAATTTCGGCATTCCGTACAAGCTCAAGCATCTGATCGACGTCATTTCGCATAAGGATGTGCTGTTCACTTTCGACGGCACGGGTTTCGCTGGCAAGCTCGCAGGCAAGAAAGCGGCGGTCGTCTACGCGCGCGGGCTCGATTACTCGTCGCCGGGATCCTTTACCCCAGCACGCGAATACGACCTGCAGCGACCTTATGTCGAGATGTGGCTGAAATTCGTCGGGGTCACCGACGTGCAAGGCATCCTGGTCGAGAAGACCCTGCTGGGGGCGCACAGGGAATCCGGACGGTTCGAGGCGGCGGAAGAGGCCCGCGCGCTCGCGCGCCACTTTTGACACGAGGCCGCAGCTAACTCGGTTTCGAACGGGGCGGCCATCGCGTTGCCGTGGCCGCCTCACAGCTAGTCTGGGCGAAACCTACGCTCGAATGTCCGCTGAAACTGGCAGGCAAGCGACCTCCGTCGTCCGATCGCCGGTCGGCTCTTCCCGACCCGTTCCGGCCCTTCAGTTAGTTTCTGCGAATGTCACGAACGCGCTCCAGAGCTGCCGTTCTGCCCCACAATGAAACGACGTATGTGCTGACCACAGGAATCCTCCTTGCGCGGTTAGCGAGCGCGACGCGGACGACGCTACTACGGCGTCGTCTGCATCCTTGCGTTCAGCGCAGCGACCGGAAACTTGCGCGAACCTCTTCCGAGAAAGCCTGTGGCTGCTCCCAGGCCGCAAAGTGCCCCCCTTTGGGGAGGCGGTTGTAATGAATCAGTTTGAGATACGCCTTCTCTGTCCAGCTCCGCGGGGCGGCGTAGATCTCATCTGGAAAGACGCTGACGGCGACCGGGACGGCGACGTGCTTCGGGGCGAAAAAGTTGAGCTTGTTTTCCCAATACAGTCGAGCCGACGAGACCCCCGTTTTCGTCAGCCAATAGAGCGTGATGTTGTCGAGGATGTCGTCTCGCGTAAGTCCCTCGGACTGACCGTCAAAGACGCGTGCGATGAGCGCCTGACTGCTAGCGTCGTGGTCGAGTATCCAAGCGGCGAGGCCGACAGGTGAATCTTCAATCCCGTACAACGTCTGCGGGCGGTTCGCCATCTCCTGGGCGTAGCCAAGGCCGTGTTTGTAGAAAAAGTCGAGCTGATCGTACGCGTGCCTCTCGTCGGCCGAGAGGTCGGCCGGCGCAGGCTTGCCGAACTTGAGTGCCTCTGCAATGTTGTCCGGTACGGTGGCCGGCATGTTGGTGTGAATGCCGAGCAGTTCCGGTGGCGCCAGGAGGGCCATCTGCTCCGTGACAGCGTTCCCCCAATCGCCGCCTTGCGCCACATATCGCGTGTATCCGAGGCGCTTCATCAGTACGACCCAGGCGCGTGCGATGCGAGCAGGATCCCAGCCGGTCGTAGTCGGCTTGCCTGAAAACCCGTAGCCCGGGAGCGACGGAATCACGACGTCGAAAGCGTCCGATGCAGTCCCGCCATGGGCCGTCGGATCGGTCAGCGGATCGATAATCTTCAATTGCTCGATGATCGAGCCGGGCCACCCGTGCGTGACGATGACCGGCAACGCATTCTGATGTTTCGAACGAACGTGGACGAAATGAATGTCGAGCCCATCGATCTCGGTGATGAACTGCGGCAGGGCGTTCAGCCTCGCTTCGACCTTGCGCCAGTCGTAATCTGTGTCCCAATAACGCGCGAGTTTCTGCATCGTCGCGAGCCGCACGCCTTGCGATGCATCGGTTACCGTTTCCCGCCCAGGCCACCTTGTCGCTTTGATGCGCCTTTGCAATTCGATGAGCTGCGATTCCGGTACATGCACACGAAGTGGACGAATAGCGGCCTTGTCGCTGCCCATTCGTTGTGCAACTTCAGTGATAGCGTGATTCGTTTCTGCAAAAGCGAGCCGACTCAATGAACCCGCGGCAACGGTCGCCGCTGCCACACCAATAAAACGACGGCGCGACGGGGTCTGGGGAGGAAAATCGTTTGGCATACAAGCTCCTATTGGCAAGAGGCCTAGGTAGGTGGAGCGACGGGTGCCGCAGCAATGCAATACCCTGGGCAAACACTTTCATGATTGCCCACCTGAACCGCTTATACAGGCAGCCAGTCGGCAAACCTCAAATCGCCACTGCCTTGATTGACCGCAAACCGCAGTTCGCAGTAGGCGGAGCAATTATGTGCAGGCAAGCACATAGCGTAAACACCAACACGAGTACAACACTTGTGTCAGTCAGGAACAAATGCGCGAAGGTTTGACGGTAGCCATACGATTTATTCCGGGCAGGTACAAGTCTTGTACCGTGCCGCATCTTTCGTCGTCGCATCGGTACTTATAGAGTCTCCGAATGCGTAGCGCTGCGGGTCGTTCATGAGCTGAATTGCCACGTGCGAGGTTACGCTGATCAAGCTGCTCACTGCGGCAGGAATGAATCGCTATTCGAGCGCGCTGCTACCAACGGTAACCAACTAGAGGCAGAAATGGGTTTGCAAGAGAAGCTGGATGCCTTCAAGGCGAACTTCGAGGGAAAAGTTGCACCACCTCACGTCGTGGAAATTTTTCACCGGACCACCGCCGCGCTCGTCGCGACCGGGCAGGCGGAGCGCGCGCTGAAGGCGGGCGACCAGGCACCCGAGTTCACTTTGCTGGACGCAGAGGGGCGTCCGGTTTCGTCGATCGAACTGCTGAAGCAGGGGGCGCTGGTCATCACGTTCTATCGTGGTGTCTGGTGTCCGTACTGCAACATCGAACTACAGGCGATCGAAGTTGCTGCTGACGAAATCCGCTCGCTGGGCGCCAGTCTGGTCGCCATTTCGATGCAGACGGCCGCGAACAGCTTGAAATCACAGCGTAACAACAAGCTGAGCTATCCGATTCTGACGGATGTTGGTGGCCGTGTGGCGGATGGGTTTGGCATCCGCTTCCGGCTGCAGGATGAGCTTGTCGAAGTCTACAAGGAGTTTGGCATTGACTTGCCCGTCATCAACGGGGCGCCGGGCTGGACCCTGCCAATGCCTGCGCGCTATGTCATTTCCCGGGACGGCGCGATTGTTTATGCGGAAGTGAATCCGGATTACACGCGGCGTCCGGATCCGGTTGATCTGATGCCTACGTTGCGACGTCTCGCCAATCGGGCCTGAAACCCACGTGCATCGTATCAGGCCTTGACCAACAGACGATATTTCAGCACGGAGCATGGCGTCGCCGGGCGCGCTGAGCCGGTCAACGTGCTGATGGGCTTGCAGGGCGTGCGGCTGAGCCTCGATGAGCTGGCCGGTCTCGGTGTGAAGCGGGTGAGCGTCGGCGGATCGCTCGCGCGCGCTGCGTTCGGCGCGTTCCTGCGCGCCGCGCACGAGATGTGCGAGCACGGCACGTTCGGCTATAACGACGACGCGATTCCCAGCAACGATGTCAACGCACTGTTTGCGCAGGCGATGCGGGCTTTGCCGCGTTGCGCCTGACGGCCTGCGCGCGAGGTACAGCGCGCAATTCGCGCCGACAAAAACGCATTTCTGGAGAACAAGATGGACTGTATCAATCCCCCACGGGAGACGAAGATGACGAAGAAAATCAATTCGCCTCGGCGCAATTTCCTCGGTGTGGCGGCCTTGACGCTCGCTGCCGCTCAGTACGGCATGCTGTCTTCTGCCAGAGCCCAGACCAGTCAGTCGAGACCGGCGCCTCTGCCCCCGATCAAGCCGGGTACCCATACATCTTTTGCATCGCTCAAGCAGATCGACGCCGGGTTGCTCAACGTCGGCTACGCCGAGGCTGGTCCGGCCGACGGGCCGGCGGTCGTGCTGCTCCACGGCTGGCCTTACGATATTCACAGCTTCGTCGACGTCACGCCTCTACTGGCGTCGCGCGGGTATCGCGTGATTGTGCCGTACTTGCGCGGTTATGGCTCGACGCGATTCCTGTCTAACGAGACCATGCGCAACGGCCAGCCGGCAGCCGTTGCACTCGACATCATCGCGCTGATGGATGCGCTCAGTATCCAGACAGCAATCCTCGCCGGGTTCCATTGGGGCGCGCGCACCGTCGACGTCATCGCAGCGCTGTGGCCCGAGCGTTGCAAGGGACTGGTATCGGTAAGCGGCTACCTGATTGGCAGTCAGGTGGCGGGCAAGAAGCCGTTGCCCCCCGAGGCTGAGTTCCAGTGGTGGTACCAGTTCTATCTGGCAACGGACCGTGGACGCGATGGCTATCAGAAATACACGCACGATTTCGCTAAATTGATCTGGCGGCAGGCGTCTCCCAAGTGGAAGTTCGACGACGCTACCTTCGAGCGCAGTGCGGCGGCGTTGAACAATCCCGACCACGTTGACATTACCGTCCACAACTACCGTTGGCGGCAAGGGCTTGCCGCGGGCGAGGCGAAATACGACGACCTCGAGCGGCGGCTCGCGTCGGCGCCATCGATAGGCGTGCCAAGCATCACCATGGAGAGTGATGCAAACGGGGCGCCGCATCCGCCGTCCAGCGCCTATGCAGGCAAGTACACCGGCAGGTATGAGCACCGAACCGTCACTGGCGGTATCGGCCATAACCTTCCGCAGGAAGCCCCACAGGCATTCGCACAGGCTGTGATCGATGTCGACAAGCTTTAGCGGTGGATCGGCGGCGCGATGCCCAGAGCGCGGTGACCGCAAGTACAACTGAACCTGCCGCTCTTCCGGCAGGAAGTGCCCGCAATTCTCGTGGAGTACGGCACCTTGCATGTCCGTAACGACGTGCTGCAGATGCAACGGGGTGCGCCTCGCACAAAGCCGGGCTCAGGAGGACATCAATGATGATCGACCACCGCTGCACGCTGTGCGCGCTGCTACTGCTGCTCCTGACGCCCGGCATCCATGCCGAGGACGACCTGCAGAACCGCGGTCATGACCCGTTCTTCCAGGTTTCCTCGGCGATTCCCAACTGCCCGGAGCCGGCCGGTCCGCGCGTGAATGAAGCCGAGTGGAAGCGCGAGTCACATCACCGCATCGAGCACGGCAACCATTGCTGGGTGGAAGGGCGCTGCCGCCTGCCGAACGCCTTCACTTACGACGAGGAGATTGCCGACAGCACGCGCCGCAGGCTGCAATGGCTGTCGGCCAACCTGCCAGCGTGGCGGCAGAGTACCTTGTGGGTGACGGTGTGGCAGCGCTGGCTGCTGGTCCAGGGCTGCGTGGCACCGGGCTTTCCGGTGGCGCCGTTCATGGCCGCGCTGCGCGACGTTCCCGATGTGGAGCGCGTCATTGATGAAACCACTGCGCATCCGGAGCGGGGAACGCCTTACGCGCTGTTCCGCAAGGGCCCGTCATCGCAAGGCAGCATGAAGGCGGGGGCGGTCGACAGCCCTGTGCGGAGCAAGTGACATGCGCCGGTTGATGCGGCAATGATTGCCGCATCATCGCATCGCCAGGTTCCATTGCTCTGCGGGCGACTCAGGAGTCAATCGATTGACCTCGAGCTTTTTAGGTCAAGGCGCGCCATTATCCCGGCGATGCCGTCACATCAACGGTCACCAGTTTCCGGACGAGCAGGATCGTTTCCTGTCGACGATCAGCGGACGCAGCACGGACAAACCTTCTTGCCCGGCGCACACTTATTGAGGATAGCGGCAGGCGACCCGTCGATACCGGTCGCATTCCAGCGGACAGCGGCGAGCAGAGAACACATGGCCGTCGCTCGTCGGCTTTGGACCGCGGCGGAGCACCGCTAGATGTAAACTCCTGCGCATTTTTTTCGAGAACCCAGAACGAGACTTCCCGCGGAGTCCCAGCGTGGTCTTGGCATGATCAGATTCCGGTGTTTCTTGAACACCGAATCCTGGCATCCGGCCGCCGCCGTCTGCTGCAGTCTTCTCCGGATACTGCAATGTCTCGGAGGTGGCATGGGTGATCGCCTCTGCCAGTACTTCGCCCTTGGACGCGAAGTGCGCATTGAATCCTCCATGCGTGAGGCCGATCGAATCAATCGAAAGCGAGAATCACGGTGAAGTCGATGCCGTTCGCAACCATTGGTCGGCTCCTTCGATCAACTGCTGCGCAAGTAGATCGGCATGCGGCGTCAGCGCTGCAAAATCGCGCGCGCAAAGATGAAGCCGCCTCGCCGCCCACGGTTCCGAAAGTGGCAGGATCGCAAGACTTTGGCGGCGCAATGTCCTAGCCGAGGCGTTGGACAGAATCGATATGCCGATACCCGCCTCGACCAGCATGCCCACATGCTCGACGCTGCGCATGTGGATGCGGTAATAAAGCTGGCGGCCAAGACGCGACGCGCGCTCCGCGAGATGCGATTCCAGCGCCGTGTCCGCCAGACCAACAAAAGCCTCGTCGAGAATATCCGTGAACGCCACGGACGCTTGCGATGCTGCACGATGCGAGCGACTGGCCACTACGACGAGTTGGTCTTGTGCAATCAGATGCGTTTGCAAGTTCGCGAGGTCCGTGATGTCGGCAACGATGCCGAGATCCGCGCGCCCCTCCGCCAACGCCTGGACGATGTGCGAACTGGGACGCTCTTCGAGATCGATCGAAAGATCGGGATAGGCCGCGAGGAAGCGGCTGAGTTGTGGCGGCAGAAACGCGGCCAACGCCGCGGTGTTGGATAGCAGCCTGATGCGTCCTTTCAGGCCCGTCGCGTACGCACGCAATTCGCCGCGCATCTGTTCAACCTGGCCGAGGATCGAGCGGGCGTGTCGGACCAGCGCCTCGCCGGCCGCGGTTGCGCGCACGCCGCGACGGTTACGCTCCAGCAATGGCGCGCCTAGCGCCGTCTCCATGCCGGCGATGCGCTCGCTGACTGACGCGAGAGCCAGATGCATCGCCTGTGCGCCCTGTGTCAGGCTGCCGCATTCCACCACGGTCAGGAATAGCCGCATATCTGTCAAGTCGAAGCGCATGACTGGATCTCGTGCTTTCGGTTTCTCCGAAGTCTAGCACTGGAAATGCCAGATTGCGAGGATGCAGCTTCGTCGCTAGCATCGTTCCCATGCATCCACTTCTTTTGGTTTTCTGCGCAGGATTACTGGCTGGCGCGATGAATGCGCTGGCAGGCGGCGGCTCGTTCGTCAGCTTGCCAGCGCTGATTGCGGCGGGCGTGCCACCGGTTCTGGCGAATACGTCGAGCACGGTCGCGCTCTTCCCCGGCGGCATCGCGAGCGTGTGGGCGTATCGCGACGGACTCGGGCCGGTAGGTTCGGTGTCGATGCGCTCGCTGCTGGTCGCGACGCTGTGCGGGGGATTCGCCGGGGCGATGCTGTTGCTGTGGACGTCGTCGACTGCTTTCTCGCTCGTGCTGCCGTGGCTGTTGCTGATTGCGACGCTTGCGCTTGCGTTCGGACGACGGCTCGGCGAGGCGCTGCGCGTGCGCTGGCGCATTCACGGGCATGCGGTGCTGGCGATTCAGTTCGCGCTCGGTGTGTATGGCGGCTACTTCGGCGGTGCGGTCGGGATCATGATGCTCGCGATGTGGGGACTGCTCGACAGCCGCGATCTCAAGAGTCTGAACGCGCCACGCACGCTGCTCGTCAGTGCGGCGAACGCGGTCGCCGTCCTCACGTTCGTTGTCGCGCATGCGGTGCGCTGGCCCGAGACGCTTGCGATGCTGGTCGCAGCGGTCATCGGCGGATATGGCGGCGCGCGGATCGGACGACGCGCGTCGCCGGGAATCATCCGCGCGGGCACGTTGCTCGCGACCTCCTGCATCACGCTGGCGTTCTTCGTGCGAGCCTACGCGCCCACGATGCTGCACCGATGATCGATGCTCTGTTAATGTGCTTCGTCCTGTGAGGACACCATGATCTCAGCCTTGTTCGAGACGATCGGTTCGATCGCCATACTCGTCAGCGTTGCCGCGCATGTCCTGATAGATCGGCAAGTGCGTGTCTGTGCATGCGCCGCTCGCGACGGTGCAGCTGAGTCTGCCGAGCGGCCTGGCCGACTCCACCCGAGACCGTCGAACCGGTGGACCAGTGTGCCGTTCCGAACGCCGCGCCGTCGATCACGGCGGTGACGGCCGCGAGCGTCGGTTTCGTCGTAGTGACCGGCGGATTCGATGGCGTCGCGCCACTCGCGGCACCAGCCGCGTCTTGTTCCCTTAGCCGGTCATCTCCAGCCACCAACGCTCCACGCCTTCCCGGTCGCGCCGACAAAAAACGCGCCCATCCGGGTATCGGCCACTTCGGCCGCCCGAGCCCGCCGAGATACACGACAGTCAACAGCAACGGAGCATGACTCCGCCCGGCAGCGTGATCGTCCTGCCGGGCGCCGCATCCGGACTTAGTCGAGGGTGATCTTGGCCGCCTTGACGATTTCCTCGTAGCGCGTCGTGTCGCGCTCGATCAGCTTGCGAAACTCGGCCGAGGTGCCTCCCACCGGAATGAAGCCCAGGTCCGTGAGCTTCTTCGCGACCTCCGGGCTATGCGTCGCGTCAGCGATCTCCTTTGCCATGCGGTCCATGATCGGCTGCGGCGTGCCGGCCGGCGCAAGCAGCCCGGTCCACGAGCTCATCACGAAGCCGGGAGAGCCAGCGTCTTCCATGGTGGGAATATTCGGTTCGCCCGGACAGCGCCTGGTCGACGCCACGGCGAGCACATTGATCTTGTCCGACTTCACGTGCGGCATCGGCACCAGTAGCGGATCGAAGGCGACCGAGACTTCGCCGGACACCAGCGCGGGCAGGATCGGCGCACTGCCGTTGTATGGAACATGGGTTATCCTGACCTTTGCTTCCATCGCCAGCCGCTCCCTGGTCAGGTGCGCGGAGCTGCCAACGTCGCCGGAGCCGAAGGTCAGCGCATCAGGATACTTTCTATCGTAGTCGACGAGTTCAGCGACCGTCTTGACGGGCAGTTTCTTGCTCGCGAAAAGGAACAGCGGAAGCTCCGCCATTTCCGCCACCGGCACCAGGTCCGACGGCTTGTAGCTCAGCTTCGAATACAACGTCATGTTCGCGCTGTAGGACCGGCAGGTGTTGGCGAACGGGGTCGCGTCTCGCGGTCCCCGCGTCGGCTCAGTGGCACCATAGCTATGGCAATCATAGTGTCAAGTGAGGCAACGGTTTCCGACCTGTTCCAAACCGCTCATGGGGCCAACTCCACCTGCGGGTACCAGGGTACCGCCGGTCAGCGCGAAAAAGCCGGCGCGCTGGCGCCGGCCTGCCGGAGAACCAAGCCCAACAGGCGTACCTGATCAATGCTGGCCCACTGCGACGCCCCTGTTGCAGGATGCTTTCAGGCTGCGAGGCCGCCATCGATCAGATAAATCGCAAACGAGAAGGTGACGACCGACAGAACGGTGAAATCTTCCGCGATCGCCTTGTCGGATAGCGTCAGGAAGCCCGCAGCGTCTTTATGCACCTCGGCTGCCCATGAGAGCGCCGGCAAGCCTTTGCGAATGTCGTTGATCGACCGTCGAAGGTGCCGATCGACACCGTTGAGCCTACCAGACTGATCTGGCTGGCATCTCTTGTCACTTGTATCGCCGACTCCTCCCTTTTGCGCCCGGGTGTACTGCTGCCTGGCGGTATTCGCGTACTGATGAGCGCATGCTAGGAGGTGCTGTGCCCGGCGTCGATGGCCGCAGGCTCATGAAGACTATAGCCGCCGCTCATCCTGCCCGCGGTGCCGGCAGTGTGGAGGGGGGCTTCCGGCCGGGAGAAGAGCGTGCGAATCAGCGAGCGGATCCATTGGTTGCCGGGTTCCCGGTGGACCCTCTCATGCCAGTACTGGGCAATCTCGATGCTCGGCAGCGGCAGGGGCACGTCGATCAGGCGGAGGTCCAGGTCCTCGCAGAAGGCCCTGGCGAGGGTGAGTGGCAGGGTTGCAACCACATCGGAGTGCATTGCGATCAGCGCTGCGGTAGCGAAGCTCGGCACACGGCAGATGATGTTCTCGCGCGGCAGCGCGTTCTCGATCACGCGCTCGGCCGAAAGGTGCTCGTGACCCGTCCCGATCGCGGAAACCAGCACGTGCTTTTCGGCCGCAAACGAGGCCAGGTCGGGATTGCCCTGCAGCCGTGGATGGCCTTTGCGTACCACAGCCGCGTATGACTCCCGCCACAGTGGCAGGCGCCGGATGCCCTGGGTCAGCGCCGGGAACGAACCGATGGCCACATCGACCAGGCCGGTCTCCAGCCACATGTCGAGGTGCTGCGCGTCGCAGTTGACTGCCCGCACCCGGATCCGCGACGCCTCCTCGGCCAGCCGGTTCAACAGAATCGGCAGCATCTGCGTGGCGCCGGCATCGACCAGGAAGAAGCTGAAGGTACGGTCGCTGGTGCGCGGATCGAACGAGATATGGTCCGAGCGCAATGCACGCATGCGCTCGAGGATCGCCCGGACCGGCTCGGCGAGTTCGAGCGCCTTCGGGGTCGGCTGCATGCGCAAGGACACCCGGATGAAGAGTGGATCGCCGAAATAATGGCGCAGCCGCGCGAGCGTTTTGCTCAGGGCGGGCTGTGTCAGGTTGAGGACACGGGCCGCCTTGGTAAGGCTGCGTTCGCACAGCAGCACGTCCAGAACCTGGAGGTGATTCAGGCTCAGTTCCTCTTCATTACGCTGGGGAATAGTGTCCATGAGCGGGGATCCATAGCAATGGGGGGCGGCTACAGCTTAGTCTAGTTTCGCACGAGCGGGGACACGCGAAAACACTGGTTTGCACTGAGAGTGCCTGGTTGTGCTTGCCAGCGCATAGCAAGAGTGGGTCACCCTTGTCGAAGGCGTACTCCACTACGAGCGCGGTGTGGACGCCGGCAAGGGCGCCTTGGGCGAGCCATGCACGGTCTATGGCCGGGTAAGCGGAACCGACGGACAGCCCATCGCCGGCGCAGGGGTGGAGACGTGGCAGGCCGATGCCGACGGGCACTTCGACGTGCAGTACGGCGACCCCGACCGGCCCCGGGGCTGCGGCGTGGTGAAGTCCGGGGAGGGCCGCCGTTTTCACTTCAAGACAATTGTGGCGGGGAAATTGCAGTGCCACCGGGGAGAAGAGGATGAACACAAATCCATATGGGAGAGCCGCACAGGCAGCGAGTTCGCGTATGCCGTGCCGACTTGGGAGGATGGTGATGGCGGCGGCGTGCTCGCTGATATGCGAGTCGGCGATTGCGACCGAAGGTGGCGGCAACTCGTATCCGGTGGGCGTAGATAACAACCACGCTGGCATGATGATGCCGGAAGGCGCGAACTGGCTGCTGTTCTACCAGCACTACAATGCCACGCACTTCAAGGATAACGGCGGCCATGACAATCCCAAGCTGGCCGAATTCCACCTGGGGAGCAATGCGTTGGCGCCGCGACTGTCCTACGTGTGGCCCGGCGTGCGGGTGTTCGGCGCCAATGTGGAGACACGCGTGGTGCAGCCCATTCTGTCGGTGGACCTGGACATGCGGGTGGCGCGCCCGGCGCCGCTGCCCCCGCTCGACCGCGGCGGAAACAAGAGCGGCCTGGCAGACGTGTCGTTCTCGCCGGTGATCCTGGGCTGGCACTGGCCGTCGTTTCACCACATGTTCGGCCTCGAGACGCACCTGAAGACCGGTGCGTACAGCGTGAACGACCCGGTCAACATCGGGCGCAACTACTACCAGTTTGCGCCAAACTATGCCTTCACATGGTTCCCGGCCCCGGACTTTGATGTCAGCGCCAAGTTTCGCTATGGCTTCAATACCAGGAACACGGCGACCAACTACCAGTCGGGTGACGAGGCCAGCATCGAATTCAGCTCGGGCTACCGGGCCTCGTCCCATCTGAGCCTCGGCGTGAACGGCTATTTCTACCTGCAGACCACCGACGATATCCAGAACGGTGTACGGGTGAACGGCAACGGCAACCGGGGGAGGGTGACGGCGCTGGGCCCGTATGTTTCCTACCAGGTGTCGCCTTCGCTCAGTTTTGCCGTCAAGGCGCAGTTCGAGTTCGCCGCGCGCAACCGGCCGCAGGGTACCCGCATCTGGGCTCTGGCGCGCATGCACTTCTAGACAGTGTCTTGAATCACCAATTCGTTGAGGAAATGGGTCTGTCGAGAAGGCGCGGGAGCCTGGGAACAAAGGTTGGTATGGCGCGACACCTTCTCGGGTACGAAGGGGAACGAGCGCGATCCGACCTACGACGCCGGTGTACAACCCGGCAGATTGCTCCCCGCGCCGTTGCCGGCTCGGCGTAAAAACGAGTAAGCCCCATTGTGGCCGGTAGGCGTTGGATTGAACATCCGGGCATTTGCCAGTTCTGAACACTCTACTTATAAAGCGTATCCCGCCTGGTGGGAAACTGATTTGCTGGGATGGTATGCCGCGTCGCTCGGCTTTCGCATAAAGTCACATCATGGTGACGGCTAGACGATCCGAATCTCCTAGCGTCGCTGCACAGAGCGTCTTCCGCCATATCGTCCTCGAAATCAGCTTCCGATCTCGCAAGGATCAACATCAGCGAGGGCGCGATCCGAAATACTCTTGGAAAGAGCGTTTAAAAATGATTAAACATATCGTGATGTGGAACCTGAGAGGCACTACGCCCGATGAGAAGGCCGACAGCGTCCGTCGGGTGAGAGCGGCTTTCGACGGTTTGCAGGCGCTGATACCAGGCCTGACTGCACTCGAGATCGGCGTCGACGTCAGTGGTATCGATTACGCGTGTGATGTCGTTCTTTATTCAGAATTCGAGTCCAGAGAGGCACTCGACTCCTATGCGATCCATCCCGAGCATTTGCGAGTCAAGCGGGAACTGGCTGATCTACGGATCACCCGCTATCAAGTTGACTATCTTGCAGAGTAGTGCCCGTATGAAGAGACGTTTCTGGCGAGGAAAAGCGAGTGCTTCCGCAGACCGCTCTACGACCCCGCTGCGGATATGGGCCGTCAAACATCCCTACCCGAATCCCCCGACCGCTTGAAAGGGCCGCGATAAGACAACCGTTTTGAGCGTGCATACGACGGCATACGCCCGTTATGAGGCTGGCGTTCAACAGAGAGTGCCCATGCAAAACTACGATTTTGACCTGTTCGTGATCGGAGCAGGATCCGGCGGTGTGAGAGCCGCGCGCGTCGCCGCTGGCCATGGCGCGAGAGTCGCCATCGCCGAGGAATACCGTTTGGGCGGGACCTGTGTTATCCGGGGTTGCGTCCCCAAGAAGCTATTGATGTACGCGTCGCAGTTCGGACCGGGCTTCGCAGACTCGGCCGGCTTTGGCTGGAGCCGGATGGATCCGAGCCATAGCTGGACTTCGCTGATCGCGGCAAAAAATGCCGAAATAACCCGACTTGAAGGCATCTATCGGCGCTTGCTCGAGGCCGCAGGAGTTGAGATTTTCACTGGGCGGGCGCAATTTTCGGGACCGAATGAGATCACCATAAATGGGGCCTCAGTATCCGCGAACACCATTCTGATCGCGACGGGCGCGACACCTGCCATGCCGGCTGTGCCCGGCGCGCAGTTGATGATCACGTCAAACGACGCTTTTGATCTGCCTGCCGCCCCAGACCGGATTGCGATTGTCGGAGGCGGATATATTGCCTGCGAGTTCGCAGGGATATTTAACGGGCTTGGCAGGAAGGTGGTGCAACTTCATCGTGGCTCGCAGATCTTGCGCGGATTTGATGACGAGTTACGAAATCACCTGGGTGATGAGCTAAGCAAAAGCGGCATAGACTTGCGCCTCGGTGTTGACGTTGTTGCTGTCGAGCGGCAGCGCGGCGCGCTCTCGGTCCATTTAAGCACAGGAGAGGCCATCGAGGTTGATGCCGTCATGGCCGCGACGGGAAGAATGTGCAATACATGGAGACTCGGGCTCGAGACAGTCGACGTCGCGTTGGACATAAACGGTGCGATAAAGGTCGACGAATTTTCTCAAACGTCCTGTCCAGGTGTCTATGCGGTGGGCGACGTAACGAACCGTCTGAACCTGACACCGGTTGCGATTCATGAAGGACATGCGTTTGCCGATACCATTTTCGGCGGAAAGCCGCGCTCGATCGACCACGCCAATGTGCCTTTCGCTGTATTCAGCCAGCCACAGGCAGCATCGGTGGGGCTGAGCGAAGCACAGGCGCGTGCCCGCTACGCGGACGTTGCGATCTATGGCAGCACGCTTCGCCCGATGCGTGCCGCGCTGTCACAACGCAATGAGAAGGCACTGGTGAAACTCGTGGTCGATGAAAGTACCGATCGGGTCGTCGGCGCACATATCGTCGGGGCCGATGCGGCAGAGATCATTCAGGGCATCGCGGTCGCGATCAAGGCCAAGGCAACGAAGGCCGATTTCGATACAACGCTCGGCGTGCATCCAACACTGGCCGAGGAATTCGTCACGCTGCGCAGCCGCCGCACCTGAACGATTCGTTTGCAGAATTTGGGAATCTCTTTCCCTCATGCGGCATTGTCGGCGGTTAGGCCGCTCTCTACACTAAATATACCCAAACGGCATCACGGGACCAGAATCACGGACATCTGGAGCAGATTACATGATAGAGCTTTATACATGGGGTACACCGAACGGTCGCAAGGTATCGATTGCGCTGGAGGAGCTGGCCATGCCTTATAACGTGCATTCCGTTGACATCATGAACGGTAGTCAATTCGCCGCCGGCTTTTTGGCACTGAATCCGAACAACAAGATTCCGGTCATCCAGGACAGCGACGGGCCGGATGGCAGGGCAGTTACGTTGTTCGAGTCCGGAGCCATACTGGTCTATCTCGCGGACAAGGCACAACAGTTGTTACCGGAGGCTGGTATCGCGCGTTACCACACAATCCAATGGTTGATGTTCCAGATGGGCGGTGTCGGACCAATGTTCGGGCAGACGCATCACTTTCGGCGTTACGCCGCGCAGGAGAAGTACAGTCTTGACCGCTTTACGGCGGAAACACATCGGCTTTATGGAGTATTGAACAACAGGCTGGCACAGAGCGAATTCGTGGCAGGCGAGGCGTACAGCATCGCGGACATCGCCATCTATCCATGGATCGCCCGGTTTGAGCTGCACCAGATCGACTGGGGAACTGTTCCGCATGTCAAGCGCTGGTACGACGCCGTCGGTGCCAGGCCCGCCGTCCGGCGAGGTATGAAGGTGCTCGCATGACGAACGAATCGATGCTGACTGTACTGGGGCGAGCGAACTCGTCGAACGTTCAGAAGGTCATGTGGCTGCTTGCCGAAATCGGACAACCTTGTGTTCGCGTCGATATGGGTGGCCAATTTGGCGGCAACAAGGAAGTGGACTACCTTCGGAAGAATCCGAATGGTGTCGTGCCGACCCTGCTCGATATGGACACCGTGGTCTGGGAGTCCAATACCATTCTTCGCTATCTTTCAAATCGGTTCGGAGCGTTTGATCTGTATCCGGCCGATCCGGTACATCGAGCCTGGGTCGAGCGCTGGATGGACTGGCAGTTATCGACATTGGGGCCGGCGAACACGCTGCTGTTCCAGAGCATTGTACGCACTCCGGTTAGTCAGCGTTCGGCGGACCTGATCGAAAGTCACCGGGAGCGAAATGCGAAACTTTTTTTCGTTCTCGACGAGGTACTCGATGGCCGTCGATACCTCGGAGGCGACGGGTTGACGCTTGCGGACATCGCGATTGGCCCGCTGACGTACCGCTGGTTTGAACTTCCTCTCGAGCGGCCCAGTTATAAGCATCTGCGGCGCTGGTATGACCTGATTTGCCAGCGTCCCGCCTTTCGGGAGCACGTCATAGGAATTGGATTGAGTTAGACCGGCGCTTCAATAGTGTCACTGGGATGGATGCCTTTTTCCGCTTTCGGGGCGGATATAACCAACGTAAGGAGCGAACATGCAATTTCTGATCTACCGCAAAGACCGTCCGGGTAGTCTTCAAATCCGGCTCGATAACTACGCAGCCCACCTTGCCTACCTGGGGCCGCACAAAGCGAAGATCGAGGTAGGTGGCCCAATGCTTGGTGCCGGAACGGGAACGGACGACAAGGACATGACCGGTAGCTTCCTGATCATGGAGGCCGAAAGTTGGGACGAGGTGCATAACTTCGTCGAAAACGACCCGTTCACGAAGGCCGGACTGTTCTCGGCGACGGTCATCGAGCGCTGGAAGCACGGCAAGCACAACGACTCAAAGTAGCGAAGCGCCGACACCGGCCGGCCTCACGGACCGGTGCCTGTTTCACGAATAGTTAAAACCAAGGAGGCATGCAATGCGCAACCTCAACGAAGACAACATCACACAAGCGGTTCTCGCCCGGCTCGTCGACATGCCGGAAAACCGTCTCAAGACGATTTTGGTCAGCCTGGTCCAGCATCTTCATACGTTTGCGCGGGAGACGAAGCTCACCGAAGCGGAGTGGAAGCAGGGCATCGATTTCCTGACCGCCACGGGGCATTTGTGCGATGGGACGCGGCAGGAGTTCATCCTGTTGAGCGACACGCTCGGCCTCTCTCAACTGGTGGTGGCGCAGAACCATCGGCGTTCCGGCGGCGCGACGGAGCAGACCGTCTTCGGCCCGTTTCATGTGCCGGGTGCGCCGGTGCTGCCGCCGCATGGCGCCGATATCACCAATGGTGCAGTAGGTGAGTCGTGCTTTGTGTCGGCACGTGTATTGACGGCGAGCGGCACGCCGCTGGCGGGTGCGACAGTCGACTGCTGGCAGGCGGATTCCGAGGGTTTTTACGACGTTCAGGATTCGGAGTGGGCACAGGACAACATGTCGCTGCGCGCCAGATTCGTCACGGATGAATCCGGCGCTCTCTCGATGCGTACGGTGCTACCGAAGAGCTACCCGATTCCGACGGACGGAACGGTCGGGCAGATGCTCGAGGCAACGCACCGCTCGCCGATGCGCCCGGCCCATATCCACTTCATGGTGCAGAAGCCGGGCTACGATACGTTGGTGACGCACATATTCGCTGAAGGCGACGAATACCTGGATTCCGACGCCGTGTTCGGCGTGCGGTCATCATGCGTTGGTGAATACGTGAAGCACGCGCCGGGCATCGCGCCGGACGGCACCAGAATGAACGAGGATTTTTATACGATGCAGTGCGATCTCGTTCTTGAGCCCCTTGTAGCAACCTGAAGCAGCCGGATCCCCGGGATTCTTTGCAGCCTAAGAAATAACTGATTAAAGGCACTTGCACCGGACCTTGCCGCCCACCTCACATCCGTTTCCCACGATGCGGGAAGGGAATGCGGTTTGAGGGGCGATTTCTGGCGGAATAACCGGCATTTGACCCGCGTCCTGACGCGCTTTGCGCGCTCAGGACGGATTACTTCCCGCAGACGCCAACAGCGGCCTTTTCGCGAGCACCAGATTGGCTAGGCCGAACAGGCTAAACAACTGCGCCGAATTCTCGGCCAAGCCCTTGTAGCGAACCTTGCGATGTCCAAGCAGATTCTTGACGACATGGAAGAGATGCTCAACGCGAGCGCGAATTCGGGCCTTGGCGCGCTCGACCTGCGTCAGCAAGTCCTTCAGGGCGCCGTCGCGCATGGCCTTGAGCTTGCCGCGTTTGAGCGCCACGTGCCACTTCACACTCTTGCCTTGCATCTCGTCGCGCTTGTCGACGCCGACGTAGCCCGAATCGCCAAACGCATCGTCTTCGCGGCCCTGCAACAAGGCATGGGCCTGCGAAACTTCAGACACGCTCGCCGCCGTGCCCAGCACGCTGTGCACCAGCCCTGAAGCCGGGTCTACGCCGATATGGGCCTTCATGCCAAAGTGCCACTCATTTCCCTTCCTGGTCTGGTGCATCTCCGGGTCGCGGCGTCTCGGCGTTTTTGGTCGACGGTGGGGCCGCGATGATGGCGGCCTCCACGAAGGTGCCTTCCTTCATCAACAACCCGCGCTCGCACAGCATGATGCCAATCTCGTCGAACCGCTTTCGCGTCAGATCATGCGCGACCAGCAACTTGCGAAACTTCAGCAGGGTTGTCGCGTCCGGCACCGCTTCGACCGCCAGGGCTATCCCCGCAAACGTGCACATCGCCATGCTGTCGTACAGCGCATCTTCCAGTGCCTCGTCCGACAGTCCATACCACTGCTGGAGGAAGTAGATGCGCAGCACCGTTCCAGTCCGATCGGCGGCCGGCCTCGCCGTCCCTTGGGATAGTGCGGCTCAATCGCTGCCAACAGCCGCTGCCACGGCACCACGCTTTCCATCTCATCCAGGAAGCGCTGGCGACGAGTCACGCGCTTGTGCCGTACCCCAGGCAGGAAAGCACGTTTGCTATCGAAGGAAGATGTCCTCAATCGAGGTCTTCGGTTCAGTCACAATAGGCGGAGGCGGCGTCCATCGGTCCATGACTAGGGGGACATGCTCATAGTCCCCGTCAATATGTTCTTTTATTCGGAAACGTCGGAACGAGGGGGAGGGCTCACTACTTCTCCTTGAAGTTCCTTGCCATCGGCGAGACATTTCCGTAGGGGGACTGGCACCCTCGATATGCGGCAATGCAGGTGGAGCTGAGCCGCACGATCTCCGGCTCGCGCAATGATATTCAACGCGTAATGTATTTAACTGCTCGGCGGATTGCAGGTGCTGCGAGCAGGACTACTGGAAACATCGTAAGCCATGAAAAAAGCCATGATCTGAGCCAGTGGCTCACAAACGCACCCTGATAAAGAAGCGGACCGCACGAAATAGCGGCTGCGATTGCGCAAGTCAACCCGGACTGAAGGATCCCAAAAGCAAAGTGACTGTATCGAGCAGGAATCTTGAACACTTCACGGGCTCGTTTTGATGTCGCAAGTGTCATGAAAAGGTATCGAGATATCAGAATTAACAGTGACAAGAACCTCGTGTGTCCGGAACGGTGTCAATGCGACGACGTGACGATCAGTCATAGATAAAGGGGGGCGGGCGGTAGCGGGATCTATGGTCCATGTATCCATGTGACCAACAGGTTCACGCGTCAATATGCGCCGAGCTATTTCTTCGCGCTATGCCCGCGAGGTTATAGATACTATGCTCTTTGAGAGCTGAAAGTGCGGCGGGGAATGCGTACAATGAGCCGCGTGACATCGTAGCCGGTTTGTGCCAGGCGGTGCCGAATCGGATGTGCGCTACGTGCCTGCCGCTGTGATCAAGATAGCGTTTTGACGCAATGGATAGACTGACTGAAATCGAGCTCTTGGTGCGGACCGCGGAGTTGGGGAGCGTAAGCAAGGCGGCCGAAAAGCTTGAGATATCGGTGTCTGCCGCCAGCCGCTACCTGATTGCGCTGGAGGCCCGACTCGGGGCGCGGCTAGTGGAACGCAGCACCCGGCGCGTGTATCTGACGGAGGTGGGTCAGGCACATGTCGAACGTTGCAAGCGCCTGCTGGCGGAGTTTTACGAGGCCGAGTCGATGGTGAGTGCCACAGCGCTGAATCCGCGAGGTGTGTTGCGCATCACTTCAACTGTGTCTTTTTGCATGCGTCACATTGCGCCTCTGCTTCCCGAATATTCGCGACGTTATCCCGAGGTACGCGTCGACGTGGAAGTGAGTAATCGGTATTTCAATCTGCTGGACACCGACATTGACCTCGCGATACGCACGCGCGAGTATGAGGCTGATTCGAATATTACGATCAGGCGTTTGGCCGAAACCCGGCGTGTCCTTGCCGCCTCGCCCGGCTATCTGTCGCAGCACGGCCTACCGCGCGAGCCGAACGACCTGCTTGCGCATAGGTTGTTACTATACAGCTATGCGAATCGTCCCGACGAGCTGCACTTTACCCGTGATGGAATGGCGGTGGTGGTGCCGGTAAGCGGCGCCATGAAAAGTAATGAGGGGCAAGTCATCCGGGCCGCTGCTTTGCAGGGGCTCGGCATCTTGGTGCAACCGAAGTATGTTATTTACGAGGATATTGTCAGCGGACGGCTCGTCCCGGTGCTTGACGCCTGGAATCTGCCGCGCTTGACCATCAATCTTGCGTACCCTAGCCGCAAGTTCGTGCCAGCGAAAGTACGGACCTTCATCAATTTTCTGGTAGAGCACTTCGAAAAAATGGACTATCAGCGCAAATGGACGGAATGAGCGGGCCCGCACGGTCTCACCTTTAGGTTGTCACTAGCGCCCGGACTTTCCGGATCGTCAGATCTAAGCGCTCTGCGGCGCGCCATTGCGCCAAGAGGCCTCGGTCGTTGCCTGGATGACCTTGAAGCGATCAACTTCGCGCAGACTCATGGTGATCAATCCTCGATCCCTCATGGCGCGCTCCCGTCCGTTGCGGGCTGCGCCGGGTTCAATGCGGCTCGACGCCCGCGAATGCGTTTTCCAGCAAGCGCAGGATGCCATCGCGCGTCAGCGGCGCCGGATTGGGGTAGGGCGCGCGCAGGGCCTGGTCGGCCACGCGTGCCAGGTCGCCGTGCCGCACGCCCAGTTGCTCCAGCGCAAGCGGCACTTGCAGCCGGCGCGCCAGTTGGTGCAATCCGCGCGCCGCGTCGTCGCTTCCCAGCGCTGCTGCAATACGCGCCATGACATGCGGTGCGGCGGCCGCGTTGTATTGCACCGCGTGGGGCAGGATGATGGCGTGCGTTTGCGCATGCGGCAGATTCAACATGCCACCCAGTGTATGGCAGAGCTTGTGATGCAGCGCGACCGCGCAGGTGCCGAGTACCGAGCCGGCCAGCCACGCGCCGTACAGGCACGCGCTGCGCGCCGCCATGTCGTGCGGACGCGTCACCACCTCCGGCAGCCCGCTGGCCAGGGCGCAAATGCCATCCTCGGCCATCAGCGTGGTGACGGGATTGGCGTCGGCGGCATACATCGCTTCCACGCAATGGGCGATGGCATTCAGGCCGCTGGTGGCGCTGATCGCCGGCGGCAGGGTAAGCGTCAGCTCGGGATCGTAGACCACGCTGCGCGGCAGCACCTGCGCCGAGCGGCCGGTCTTCTTCTCGCCGTTCTCGGTGATGCCGTAAATGGGCGTCATCTCCGAACCGGCGTAAGTGGTCGGCACGGCCACGATCGGTATCGGCGACTCCAGCGCAATGGCTTTGCCCAGGCCGATGGTGGATCCACCGCCGACCGCCACCGCGCAATCGGCGCCGAGGCGCGCCGCCAGTGCGCGCGCCTCGCGCGCCACCTCGATCGGCACATGCATCACCGCACCCGGGAACGTGCCCACATAGCGATCGCCGAGCAGCTCGGCAACGCGCCGCGCCAGTGGCATCTGCTCAGGCGTGCAAAGCACCAGGGCGCGCGTGGCGCCGAGCTGTTCGACTTCTCGCGCCAGCGAGGCAAGCGAGCCCTTGCCGAACACCACGCGCGCGGGCAGGGGCGAGTAGATAAAGCTGTCTTGCATCATGTGGGGTCTCCCATGAAGTGGTTGTGGCCGGTGCCGCGGCTTGCGCCCGGCGCCGGCTGGTAGCATGCCGCGCCTCAGGCGATGGCGTCGGCCCGGCGGATTGAAGCAATCATCGAGCTGTCGAGCAAAAACTCGCGCGACTTATCAGGATCGAGCGAGATGGCGTGCATCGCCCGCTGGTTCTGGCGGCGTACTTGCGGGTCGTGTTCTTCCATGGCTTTCTTGTTGCGGATGCTGTTCGTCGACATCGGGATCTGCCGGCATGGCAACGCGCCAGAGGTCGGGGCGGCCATCGTCGTACAGCTTCAGCACCACGGCCCAGTGTTCGGGGTCGGAGACATAGGCCGTGACGGTGTAGCCCAGCGTTTCCCATCGGCATGGCGACATTGGTGACTAGGAACTTCTCGCGCCAGGTAAAGCCCTCGAAGCCGAAGCGGCCGCGCTTGCGCACCGTGCTGCGAGCGCCGTCCGCGCCCACCACCAAGGGCACCTTCACCTCGCGGCCGGCAAGTCGTTTGTTCATGAGGCTTTCCTGGTTGTCTTCTGGCGGAACAACGAACAACTTGCCGACGGCCTTGGCGCCAACCCGCGGCGGGCGCGCAGGACTAGGCTTTGGCCCGGTTCAGCACGAAGTCGAAGTCGAGCCGGTAGCCGCCATCCGCTTGCTGGATCCACTCGCCGACCAGGGACTCGCGCACGCCGAACACGGCGTCGGAATCCAGGTATCGGTCGCCCTTGCGGAACACGTGGGTGACCAGCGTTTCATAGCCGGGGGCCTTGATCATGAAGTGCAGGTGGGCCGGCCGCCATGGATGGCGCCCGGTCGCGCGCAACAGTTCGCCCACCGGGCCGTCGGCCGGGATGGGGTAGGCCTGCGCCACGATGGTATGGAAGCTGAACTTGCCGTCCTCGCCCGCCTGCAGCACGCCACGCGCTTGCGCTTTATCCAGTTCCGCGTATTGCACGTCATAGTTGCCGTCGGCATCGGCTTGCCAGACATCGATGGTCGCACCAGCCACGGGCGTGCCGTCCAGGCCCTTGATCGTACAATGTACCTCGCACGGCTCGCCCTTGGCGCCATTGGCCAGGTCCGCGCCGTCCTCGAAATGCGGAGCGCCTTCGACGTGGAACGGGCCGAACACCGTGGATTCGGTGCAGCCCGGTGGCTTCTGGTTGTTCAAGCATACCGTGAGCATCGACAGTCCGAGCACATCGCTGAGCAGGATGAACTCCTGGCGCTTGTCGTCGCACTTCTGGCCGGTGGCGGTGAGGTACTGGATGCCCTTGAACCATTCAGCTTCCGTGAGCTTCACTTCGCGCGCGAAGCTGTGCAGGTGCTGCACCAGGCTGGTCACGATCTCCTTGATGCGCGGAACCGGGGTATCCGACAGGCGCGCGAGTACCGCCTGCGTGATGGTGTCTTGGTCGAGATTGCGCATGTTGTTATCTCCAGATTCTTGGGGGACCGGCAAGCCGGACGCTCATGCCAGCGTGCATGCCTGCTCGAAAGACAGGCGGGGGCTGCGCGCGAACACCTTGGCGGGATCTCCGTGGCCCAGGCCGCAGATAAAGTTGGACTTGATCGTGGTGCCGGCAAAGAAGGCGGTGTCGACCGCGGCATTGTTGAAGCCGGACATCGGGCCGCAGTCGAGGCCGACCGCGCGCGCGGCCATGATCAGGTAGGCGCCCTGCAGGGTACCGTTGCGGAAGGCGGTGATCTCGGCAAAGGCAGCCTTCTCTTCGCCTTCGAACCAGGTCTTGACGCTCGGGTTGTGCGGGAACAGCTCGGGCAGGTTCTTGTAGAAGCTGGTGTCGTAGCCGACGATGGCTACCACCGGCGCGTTCATCACCTTGTCGATATTGGCCGGGGCCAATGCGTCCTTGAGCTTGAGCTTGGCTTCCTGGGTGCGCACGAATACGATGCGCGCGGGCGAGCAGTTGACCGAGGTCGGGCCCCATTTCATCTGCTCATAGATTTCGCGCAGTTGTGCGTCGGAGACGGAGCGGTCGCGCCAGCCGTTCTGGCTGCGGGCATTGCTGAACAGGGTGGCCAGCATTTCGTGGGTGGACATGGTGATCTTCCTTGGTGTCGAGTGTGGCAGTGTGAAGTGTGGAGCGGCCGGCGCGGATACGCCGCGCCGGTGCTCGCACAAAAGGGGTGTCGTTAGTAGGAGGCTCAGATCGCCATGGCGCCAGCCAGTGCAACTTCCTCCTGGTGCCGGGCCGAATCGAGTGCCTTGGCGTAGTCGGCGGTCTTGGTGTACTCGGTGTCTTGCTCGGCGACCAGGTCGATGCCGCAGACCTGGCGCGCCAGCTTGCCATAGGGGCCGGTGCCGGAGAACTCGGCGCGCTGCATGGTCAGCATGCGGATGCTTTGCAGCGGCGTGCCGTTGAAGTTCTCGAACACGAACAAGCGGTTGCCCCAGTCGGTCAGGAACAGGTCGCGAATCACGCGGCCGATCTTCACGCGGTCGTGCGGCTTGCCCACCGGGCCGTTGTTCATGCGCTCGAACCAGCCGTTGAGCTTTTCATCCTGCCACTGGTCCTCGCTGGCGAAAATCAGCGCGCTGCGGCCGGACAGGTCGACCAGCTCATAGATCATCTGCGAGAAGTTCTCCAGGTAGAGCGCGCGGCCGAAATCGTAGATCAGGATGTTCGGCTTGTAGTGGCCGCCGGGCGTATGGAAGCCAAGTTCCTCGCTGGAAATCACGTGCGCCAGCATGGCCTGGTGGAAGCCGATGAGCTTGGCCAGCCGGGTCTGCACCGCAGGTATCTTGCTGGTGCCGATATGCTCCGTGATCAGCACGGCGAGACCTGCCACCAGTTCGGCGCGCACCATCTGGCGGATCAGCGCGTGATAGTGCAGCCAGTCGAACACGCGTTGCGGATACAGCTTGGCGTGCTCGGGGTTGCCGATATGGAACACGTGCGACCACGGGATGAATACATTGTCGAACACGGTCATGCCGTCCAGTTCGTCGCCCTGCGCGGCCAGCGGATGCTCGACCGGATCGTCCTTCACCAGGCTTTCGCGGCAGACGATGGTGACGCCCTTGGTGTTGACTGGGGTCGCGGCAAAGATGATCTGGTCGCCCGGGATGCCGGGGCGGAAGAACACGCCGATATGGATCCAGTCGGCAAATGCCACGCCGGTGCCGATGGCCTTCACGCCGGAGACGACGATGCCCTTGTCGTTCTTTTCCACCACGCGCAGGCCCGGCGATTTCTGCTGCGTGTCGGGGCTGGAGCGGTCCATCTGCGGATCGACGAACTGCGGCGCGCAGTTGAAATCATGCTCCTTGGCAAACTGGATGAAGTCGACGATATTGCGCGCCTTGATCTTGCCGTTGGCGCCGATGGACTGCGTCTCCCACGGCAGCGGATCGTCGATATAGGTGGTCAGCACGTAGTTGTTGACGTCCGGCGTGCGCGGGAACGACGCGCCGGCCATCTCGCGCATGATGGTCTCGTGGTACTTGCGCTTGCGGCGCAACTGCTCCTTGTCGCGGTGGCCGAACCACTGCATGGCGCGCCGCTCGCCGTCTTCGTCGATATAGGTCATCACGTCCTGCAGGTCGGGGCGGTGGTGCAGGTCGTAGAAGTCGGCGTGGCGTTGCGCGTAGTCGCGCGTCTTGGGATGGGTGGCGATATTGTCGATCTTCTCGTTGCCGACCCAGACATCGCGGCCGTCGTTGAGGGATTCCAGGTACTGCTTCCCGGTGCGGATCATGACTGTCTTCTCCTTGGGTGAATCGACTTCGCGGGGATGCGATGCGATTTGGTGCTGCAATGGCGGCAGGCGGTGCTCGATGGCGTGGCCTGGTATTTGTTGGCGGTTGGTTGCCGACACGACGGGGCGGTCATGCGGCGACGGGTTGCGTGGTGGCATAGGCGCGCTGGCAATAGACCAGCGGCGACACGGCTTCGGCGTGGGTTGCCGCCAGCACATGTGCCAGGAAGATGCTGTGGGTGCCGACTTCGTACGCGTCGGCAACGCAGCAGTCCAGGGCCACCATGGCGGACTTGCTGCACGGCGCGCCGGTGAGCAGGCGGCTCCAGTCCCCGGCGGCGAAGCGCTCGGGCATGGGCAGCGCGCCGGCGCCGGCAAACACCTGCGACAGCCCCGACTGTTCGGCTTGCAGCCAGTTCACGCTGAGTACGCCGTTTTCCTTAATGATGGCGTTGGCGTAGCTCTTGCGATTGATACAGACCAGTACCGTGGGCGGGTTGTCGCAGACCGAGCAGACTGCAGAGCAGGTGACACCGGCCACGCCGCCGACACCGTCGGTGGCAATCACGGTGACCGGCGTGACGGCCTTGGCGAGCGCGTCGCGGAAGGCCTGTGCCGTGATCCCGGGCCGAATGTCCGCTGCGTCGGGAAGCGATGCCAAATGCGCGGCAGGCGTCTCGTCATGCTTGTCGTCGCGTGCCATAAAGGGAAAGCCTGGCATGATGAATCTCCTTTGGGGATGTTGCCCGATAGTGGGGCCGTCTTCGCACCATCGTCGGGAAGACACGCTTCTTGTGTTCAAGGCCGAGCGTTGAAAGTAGACTAATTGGAATGCAGGACTTCTACTATCGAGATGACGTCATGGACACTATTCCCCAAAGGAATGAAGACGAACTGGGCCTCCATCACCTGCAGGTGTTCGAAGTTCTGCTGGCCGAGCGCAGCCTCACCAAGGCGGCGCGCGTGCTCAATCTCACTCAGCCCGCGCTGAGCAAGACGCTGGCTCGGCTGCGGCTGTATTTCGGCGATCCGCTGTTCGTGCGCGTATCGCTGCGCATGGAGCCGACCCCGAAGGCGCTCGCGCTGGCGGAGCCGGTACGCGGGATTCTTGAGCGCATGCGCGCGCTGCGCTCGGACCACGTGTCCTTCGATCCCGCCGCCGCCGAGCGCACCTTCAGCTTTTTCATCATCGATGCGGGTGTGGCGCAGATGCTGCCGCCCATCATCAACCACCTGGCGACAGCGGCCCCGCGCGTGCGCGTGCAGGCGGTCAACTGCGACGCCCAGCACATCGATCTGTGGCTGGAATCCGGGCTGGTGGATATTGCGGTGGGCTCGTTTCCCGACCTGATGCAAAGCGTGCGCAGGCAGCCGCTATGGCGCGAGCGCTATGCGGCGGTGACACGCAGCGGCCATCCGCGCCTTGGCCCCAAGCCAAGCCTGGCGGAGTTCGTCGCGGAGAAGCACGTGCTGGTGACGGCGGCCGGCACCGGCCATGAGCACCTGTCGGTCGAGCGCATCCTGGAGGCCGCGGTGCCGCGCGAGCACATCGTCTGCCGCGTGCCGATGTTCACGGCCGCAGCCATGATCGCGAAGCATTCCGATGCGGTGGTGATGTTGCCGATGACGCTGGGCACGGTGCTGGCCAAGGACATGGGGCTGCAACTGGTGGAGCCGCCGCTGGCGCTGCCGAACATCGAGATCGCGCTCTACTGGCACGACCGCGTGCATCGCGAGGCGGGCAACCAGTGGATTCGTTCAGTGCTGCGCAAGCTGTTCCAGCGTCACGAGGCGGCACAGCCTGGCTGAGGGAAATCCGAGGGAAATCGCGTAGAGGTAAACCCTCCGACGACGGTTGGTTATAGTCCCTATGCTCCTGCCTGCCTTGGATGCAAGGCGTTTCACGCCATAGGATTCGCTGCATGCCCCTGAGGCGCGTTGCCTCGGCTGTGTTTTTGCGAATGCCTACCGCGTGGGAGACAAGTCAATGCAAGTCATCACCGAAGCCAATGAATTCGCGCCGCGCGGCGCGGTTGTGTCCATCGGCATGTTCGACGGCGTGCATCGTGGGCATCGGCGCGTGCTCTCGTTGCTGCGTGCCCGGGGCCGGGAAGCCGGCCTGCCCACCGTGCTGGTGACCTTCGATCCGCACCCCCGCGCCGTGATCCGTCCCGAAGGGCCGCCGCCGTTGCTGTCCACTCTTGATGATCGCATTGCCTTGCTTGCGGCCACTGGCGAAGTGGATACCTGCCTGGTGCTGCGTTTCGATAAATTGCGCAGCGCGGAGAGCGTCGAGACCTTTGTCGGCGACACGCTGGTCGCACACCTTGGCATGCGCGCGCTCGTGGTGGGCGAGAACTTCGCCTGCGGCCGCGGGCGCAAGGGCAACGTCGATTACCTGCGCACGCTGGGCACGCAATGGGGCTATCACGTGCATCCCGCTGCGTTGCGTGCGCCCGCAGAAGCGGGTAGTGGCAATCATTGCTCGTCGAGCGAAACGCGGCGGCTGATCCAGCTTGGTGAAGTGAGCGCAGCGGCTGCGTTGCTTGAGCGTCCGCATGAAATTACCGGGACCATCGCCGCCGCGCCATCGCGTTCGGAACGCGCCATCTCGGTGGTGCTGCCGGTGGGGATGTGCATGCCCGCGCCAGACAATTACGCCGGCGCGGTCAGGCGGAAGGAGGGGGCGTTGCCGTGGGTGCCTGCCATCCTCCAGGTGCGGGCGGAGCAGGCTTGCGGCTTGCCCGCAGTTCATCTGGTCACCCTTGAAGGAATCGATGCCGCTTGCGGAGACCGCATGGCCCTGCGATTCTTCCACAGGGCCGGGGAACTGGCCGCGGCGTAGCGGCCCTGTGTTTAGAGTCCACGGACGGCCCCGGCCGCGACGGCGCGCGTGCTGGACTGGTACCACATTGGCATGCGATTCGAGAACCTTTTGATGTCGCTCCGAGGTCTGCGCGGCACTGATTCTTACACGAAGAATCGGCTACGTGAGCGCGTGATCAAAGCGAAGTGGCTGTTGTGGCATGGTGAGTCGGCGCGCTGCCTGGAAAGGCTGGAGTCGCTGCGACGCGACACAGGATGGGTTGGCGCTCGCAATCCCGCTAGGGCGGGTGATTCGTTATCTGCGATGTTGCTCCCGCTATCTCGTCAACTATCAGCAGCGACGTGCGCAAGGGTTGCCTATTTCAAGCGCAGGAGCGGAATCGGTCGTCGACTATGTGATCGGTCAACGCATGAAGAGGAATGCGCTGGACCATGCCGGGAGCCAATGCGCTACTGAAGAGTCGAACGCAGTCCCATGCATGGAATTCACGCAGACTATCAGCCTCTTTTTCGAGACCCCGCGCGCCTCGCGTCAGCTTGTACCCGGACCTTGCCATCGCCTGCCGTGCGGCTCTTCACATGATCGATGAACGCGCGCAGCTTCGGCATGATCTGCCGGCCTGGATAGCAGAGAAACACCCCGGGCCTCACCGGCGCGTACGCCTCCAGCACCTCTACAAGTTTTCCCGACCTCAACCCAACAGCGGCCAGCGGCTCAGGTAACTGGGCAAGGCCCAGGCCTTCTATCGCCGCGCCAAGCACGGTGGGAAAGTCACTGGCGATGAGGGGGCCGGATACGGCGATCTCGATCGTTTGGTCGTTATCGTTGAATGACCATAGCGCGAGCGCGCCGTTGGATCGCCGCCATCGCAAGCATGCATGTTGGCGCAGGTCGTTCGGGTGAGTGGGCCGGCTGCGCTCCGCGAAGTAGGCAGGGCTGCCGACGACGATGAGACGAAATGGTGGCGTCATTGGCACCGCGACCATATCGGGAGCAACGAGATGCCCCTGCCGGACAGCGGCATCGAATCCTTCGGCCGCAAGGTCGGTCACCTCCTTGCTCGCAGCAAGCTCCACCTCGACCTCGGGATAAGCCCGGCAGAACGATGCGACCAGCTCCAGCAGAATCGGGATTATCGCGCGCGGCACCGAGAGACGCAGCAATCCGGCCGGCCGCTGGCCGAGTCCACGCGCAACCTCACTGGCGGCGACCAGTTCCTCGAAGGCAGGCTTTGCGCGCGCGAGAAACTGTTCGCCGGCTTCGGTCAAGCCGACACTGCGCGTGGTGCGTATGAAGAGCGCTGCGCCAATGCGCGCTTCGAGTACACGCACCGTCTGGCTGATAGCCGACGGCGTCACACCGAGCTCCGCGGCTGCCTTGCGAAAACTGCGATGCTGGGCAACGCTCAGGAACACCTCCACGCCGTCCAGCGCGCCCTGCCTGACTGTGAAGTTCTGCTTCATGGCCCGTCAACATTGTGATGAATAGTCGCTTGCGGAAATCGATGATACCTTGGCACCAGCAATTCACGAGTGAGGATTTTGCAATGACTGATGCACTTGATGGCGCACGCGAACACTATCGCGCGACCGGCCTGACCGAGCGGCTGAAGATCGCGCTCACGGTCTTCGGGCCGGAGGATCAGCCGCTCACACCACAGCAACTGGACGCCCTCGACCACTTACACACGCGTGGGCTTGCTGCCACGGCCGATCTTGCCCAACTGGCCAGAATCTCCGCCGACATGTCGGTGCAGGACGTTGGATGAAACGCCTTCTTCTTAATTTGACAACAGCCTCTGTGCTGGTCGCTTCTGCTGGAGTTTCCATGTCGCAAACCACTCCGATGCCAATCACGCCAACCACGAAAATATTGGCGATTGGCACCTTTCCGCCGGGCACGGACATGCAACTTGTCCAACACATTCTTCCGACCGAAGTTCGCGAGACGGCGCAGCTCTACCTCGAGGGCAAGATTGACCAGTGGTATTCACTACAAGACCGGGCTGGGGTGGCGTTCATCCTGAGCGTTACGGACGTAAATCAAGCGCATGAAATGCTTGAGGCACTTCCCTTGGGGAAAGCGCACTTATTGACATTCTCGCTCCTCCCAATAGGCCCACTGAAGCCGTTGAGTAAGCTTTTGAATCTGTCTTCCCCCCAGTAGAAAGCGCTAGAGCGTACTGGGCTGCTGTGCCGCCGGTTTTCTTGGAGAGGCAGGCGACGCGGGCAGGCTATCTCGCCGTTGTGGTTTAGTAACCTGGAAGTTACCGGATTATATCGGCGCGGACTGCTCATGTCGTCCTATTTTGCGCCACCATCTGATGCGCGTGACGATTAAGGTGAGATCGATCGTAGCACAATTGTTTTAACTCCTTGTCAGGATCAAACATGAAGCTTTATTACTCGCCGGGAGCGTGCTCGCTTGCGTCACATATCGTCGCACGCGAAGTCGGTATCGCAATTGAACTCGAAAAGGTGGACATTTCGTCGAAGCGCACGCAAGGCGAAATCGACTTTTTCACAATCAATCCAAAGGGAAACGTTCCAGTGCTCGAACTGGACGACAGGAGTTTTCTTACGGAAGGTCCTGCAATCATGCAGTTCCTCGCGGACTTGAAGCCAGAACGCGATCTCGTTCCTCGCAATGGGACGATGGCGCGGTACCGCCTGCAGGAATGGCTTGGTTTCATTCATTCCGATTTGCACACGAGTTACGCCCCGCTCTTCAATCCCGAGACGCCCGAACTGATCCGCAGAAAAAGGCAAGAAGTACTCTTAAAATATTATGCATTACTGGAGCGATCCCTGACGTCCCAGCAATGGTTGCTGGGATAGCGACGCCTATCTTTTTACGGTAACAAATTGGGCAAAGCACGTTGGCCTGGATTTATCGCGGCTGCCCGCTATCACCGCGTTTCAGCAACGCATGGCTGGTCGCCCGCAAGTCCGGGAAGCACTTTTGGCGGAAGGTTTGCTGCGGGACTGATCAGGTTGGGCTCTCGCGGCGACTGTTCGCCACGCAAGGTGCTAGGTACCGAAATCAGTTCGGAGTTCAAGGGTAGTCGGCGTTAGGTCGCAAGCAGCAACGGCAAACGTTGAATTTCTGATTGTTGACGATCTGAGCGGGCACGATGAGCGTCCGCTGCAGGGGTCGGCCGGCTACTGCCCGATGCAGTCGGCAGTAATCGGCCACGGTTGTGTAAAAGCGCCAATTCTCAAGGTTTCGAGGGGTCACGTTACCCTTTCCGCGGCCTTCAATCTCGCGGTTCCCAGGCGCGACAACCTGATCCGTGAGGGCGCACCGTCCCCACGCGATGTCTCGGTCCTCCGAGAATTGAATCAGGTCAGGATCCAGCGACCGGACCGTCTCGGCCCGGTCGGATCGCGACCTACACCAGCCGCTCATTGTGAGCTTAGAATCTACCTGGAAACAGCCGGCTAAGGAGGCGGATATGATTGAGACGATCGACAGCCTGGAGATTGCGGTCATAGTCGATAACGTTACCGATATCCTTTCATCAAATCCAAAGTATGTGGAAACGGAGGTTGCCGGCGCCTGGCGGCGCGGGATGAAATGGCTTGGCGGAAAATGTCTTTGTTGCGCCGCTCACGGCTTGTCTTGCCTGATTACAGCCCGAATTGGCGACACGTCGCACTCACTTCTGTTTGATACGGGGCCTGACGAGTGGGTATTCGAACGTAACATCGTCAGGCTCGACCTCGACCTCGGCAAGGTCGGCGCG
Source organism: Cupriavidus sp. 8B (assembly GCF_054589115.1). Taxonomy (NCBI): domain Bacteria; kingdom Pseudomonadati; phylum Pseudomonadota; class Betaproteobacteria; order Burkholderiales; family Burkholderiaceae; genus Cupriavidus; species Cupriavidus sp. 8B. The sequence goes on from NZ_BAAILO010000125.1 coordinate 97,025, forward strand.
ATGGTGCTTTCACATGGACATTGGGATCATGCAGCAGCGATGCCACGGGCACTGCAGATGATAACTTTGGCAAACGGTGGAAAGCCCGTCCCAACCTATATGCATCCAGAAATGTTCGCATCGCGAGCGGTCAAGAATCCGCAGGGCCGCATGATGCCGATGGAGGATATTCCAAACCAGCAGGTGCTTGCTGGTAACGGTGCAGAACTAATTATTACGAGAGCTGAACAGGCGGTTCTGTCGAAATCATTCTACGTTAGCGGTGAAATCCCGCGTGTGACTAGCTTCGAGCGAGGTATGCCTGGCCAGCACAGGCTTGGCCCTGACGGCGAATGGGAGTTGGACGAACTCCTCGTGGATGAACGATTTGTTGCCGTGCATATCGCTAACAAGGGTTTGTTTGTTTTTACAGCCTGTTCGCACGCAGGTCTCATCAACGTATTAACTCATGCAAGCAATCGCTTCCCTGACGTCCCGATCTACGGGGTACTAGGCGGCTTCCATTTGTCAGGTGCAACAGAAAGCATCATTCCAGACACTGTCGAAGCGCTAGAACAGTTCAATCTTAGTCTGATCGCCGGCGCGCATTGCACCGGTTGGCGGGCAATGGGCGCACTGGCAACACGGTTCAAGGATCGAGTCGTATCTTCGGCGGTAGGGAAGCGTTTCATTCTTTGACTAGAGAGCGTACTGGACCGCTGCGCCGCCGGTCTTCTTGGAGAGGCAGGCAACGCGGGCAGACTGTCTCGCCGTTGTGGCGATGAAGGCGGTGGTAGACGCAGACGGACAACGTCATGACGCGCATGAGCCGTTTGACCAGGCCACGGCCTCAATGACGGGCCTCGGTAGGCCCGCCTGTGCGAGTCCACCACGAAGCTGGTCTTGTGTGATGATTATGCGACACGGGGCAATGGCTCAGATCGCAGCCATGAAGCGCCAATCGCCCACGTCATCGCTCGGGCGTTCGGACGTCGGGTCCACTCGGCAAAGGGCCATTCGATTCGTCGAGACGAACATTGCGTCATCGGCCATCCTGGCGTCGCGTGTCTAGCTGGTTTCAGGAATTTCGCTTGTCCAATGTCGTACTGGGAAGGCAAGGTCGTGGCAAATGGATCGTGGTGGAGGTAGGTAAGGGAACACACGAGCATCACGATCGAGCGTCGAGCTCGTCTGTCGCAAGATCGGCCAATCCAGAGTCAAGGCTGTGCATCGACTTGCGCAATCAACGGCATCCTGGATCGGTTCCGGGGCATCCCGTCTTTGCGGCGTTGCGGATTGCTAATCGAGAAAGCCGTGCGACTTGCTTTCTGTATCATCCGTGATCGACGTGCGCGCGAATCGCATTTGATATTCGCTCGGCGAAAGACCGGTCTTGCGCTTGAACAGTTGTCGGAATGTGCTGAGGTCACCATAGCCGACGCGTTGACTGACCATCTCAAGGCCAATGGGCCTTGATTCGAGCAACTGTTTGGCTACTTCGATGCGCAGGTTCTGCAGATACGTCAATGGCGCTAGGCCTACTGCCAGCTTGAAACGCCGGTTAAGCGTCCGTTCGCTGACGGCGAGCCAAGCGGCGAGCTCGCTCAGCCGAAACCCCTGCTGAAGTGTCGCCTCCATGCGCTGTTGAGCTCGTGCGATGAGCGGATCGGCATGTCCGTGTTCGTCAAGAAGCTTCGCGTAGGAAGCTTGAGAAGTCCGGTTCATGTCGATCAATAGCGACTTGGCGGTCATCGCGGCAAGCTTCTCGCCCGCGAACATTTCGACCAGCCGCACGGCGAGATTGAGATAGGACGTCACAGAACCGCCTGAGATGATGCGATCTTGCGCGGTCAGGACCTCCGAGGCCCGAAGTTCGACACGCGGATAGCGTCGGGCGAAGTCCGCCGCAGTGGCCCAGTGTGTTGTGGCGACCCGGCCGTCCAGCAAGCCCGCCTCGGCAAGCAGATAGTTGCCGGTGCAGTATGCGGCCAGCACGGCGCCGGCCTCGCGTTGGCGACGTAGCGCGGAAGACAGTGCGTTCAACTGCTTCCGGCGGCCGATGAACTCGTCCATGTTGGAAAAGAAAGGGGCCGTTACCAGAATGGCGTCCGAACGCTTGCGTGGATCGATTTTCCCGTCCACGGAAATGCTCTGGCCCGATGCGGCCTTGACCGGTCCTCCGTCCAGCGATTCCACGCGCCAGGTGAACATGGGGGAAGGATGGCGACTATGTGCGACTTCCCGTGCACTCAGTTGATTGGCGGCGTTGAGGACGTCGATGGGTCCCGCGACGCCGGATGCCAGGATTCCGTCATAGACCCAGATCCGGATCGTGATCATTTGCGTATGTGTCTGATATTCCTCGAATGATGGCAATACTGCCACTTCCAGCTCTGCCCGTAAAGGCCGATGATCGGCGAACCGAGACACCTGAAGAAGGAGTGACACCATGCCAATGATCGACGCACTGTGGCCGGAAGATGCCTTGACGCCTGAAGCGGAAGCACGTCTGGTCAAAGAACTGACTGACATCCTGATCAAAGCGGAAGGGTACGACCCGGGCAATCCGGTTGCGCAGAGCGTAACTGTGTTTCATCTCCACCGACCGGCCGCGGTATTCGTCGGAGGAGAGCGCTCGAAGGCAGTACGCTACCGGATTATTCCTTCGGCGCCCGAGGGGCAATACACCGACGAGTCGCGTAACGCGCTGGTTAAAGCCGTCACGGAAGCGGTCGCCCGCGCCGAGGGCCGACCGTTCGACGAGGTCGCATCGCGGGTATGGGTCTTTCCAACAGAAATTCCGGACGGTACCTGGGGCAGTCGCGGCGCAATCTTCAGGCTGCCCGCCATTCATGCGCTACTGGCCGGTGAGTCCGAATGCAGCGTCGGCGAGGAACGACTCGCGCGGAGACGGCGCGAAAAGGCACGCATCACGCTGGAAGCCGCCGTTGATGCCATTAGCTCTGGAAGTGCCAGGCCGTAACAGCGTCACATGTAGTGCTAGCGGTGCGGGAGCGGATGCCCGCGCCCGCTGCCAACGTTCATACAACCGAAGGAAAACCCGACATGAAATTCAACGATACGGCACCAGTCCTGGCTCCTGCAGGTGGGCCGCCGCTCTGGCTGGCCAGGTTGGCCGACGATGCGACGCTTGAGGCGACTGTCCTGAAGCGTCCGGTCCAAGGGCGGGCGAACATCCTGTCTGTGATCAAGCACGCGGTCTCGCTCTACGAGTTTCAACATCACAGCTACATGGGCCAGATCGGCAACGGCCTGTATATGGAGTCCTACCGCGCGCAGATTCAGGGGGTACCGATTGAAACTCTGCTCGTGGCGCACCTGAACGAACAGGGCGAAGCCGACTCTGTGGTGATCAATCATCGCCCGCTGAATGCGGCGATGCTGTTTTCGAAACTGATGCGGGAACGGGTTGACGAGCGGTTCCGTGACCTCTATCTGAGCGGGCCGGACGCCGACGCCGTGAATGCGGGCCGCAGCTGACCGTTTGGGCGCCCAGCTTATTCCCGACTGGCACGTCGGCGCCGCGAAAAGGCACGTGAACTTCGGACAGGTGTCGCTGACGCGGTGGTTTAGCTTCGTATCGCAATGTATTTGCTGAGCGCCGTGACACGAAAGCTCATAAAAGCCGCCTTTGCTCGACACATGCGGGATACGTCTACGCGATCAAATACGTCCATCGAGTAGTGAGTTTGCAGAGCAGCGTAGCCGTCTCAGCCACGCTCGTTTAGGCCGGAGGATTCGCTGACACTCCGAAATTTGTCCTTCAACGTATCGCATAAACAACATGAGTCGAGCATGATTTTAGACGTTCAACACAAAGTGGAAGATGACGTGAGCAGCGAGATTGCGCGGAACTGTCTGCTGACGCGTACGCGGCAAATTTCCAGGGTCTTGACTGCCATCTACGACGAGCAGCTACGGCCCTTCGGCATAAATGCCTGTCAATTCACCCTGCTTGTACTGATCGTCGAGTTTGCCCCACTCAGCCGGTCGGCCCTCGGGCGCAGGAATTTTCACGATCGGTCGACGTTGACAAGGAATTTGCGGCCGCTCATCTCGCAGGGGCTGGTCTCCGAAGACGTCCCGGGAAACGATGGTCGCAGTCGCGCCCTTTCGCCGACGGAAGAAGGCAAAACATTGCTCCGTAACGCCGCGTCCGCGTGGTCGGCTGCCCAGACTAAAGGCACGACCCTCCTCGGAGCGGTTGGTGCCAATGCGCTCATGGGCGTGGCGGGCGAACTGCCGCGTCGCACATAATTTTCTTTAGTCACCAATGTTGCATATGCAGCGTAGCAGGGCGCTCCACGCCCGTCCTATGATAGTCATCAAGGAGTTTGTAATGAAAGTCGTCAAAGCCGCCGCCGTCCAGATCAGCCCGGTTCTCTACAGCCGCGAAGGGACCGTCGAGAAGGTCGTGCAGAAGATCCACGAGCTTGGTCAGATGGGTGTGCAGTTCGCCACCTTCCCGGAGACCGTGGTGCCCTACTATCCGTATTTCTCCGCAGTCCAGACGCCGATACAGCTTTTGTCCGGCACCGAGCATCTGAGGTTGCTCGACCAGGCAGTGGCAGTACCGTCTCCCGCGACCGATGCAATCGGCGATGCAGCCAGAAAGGCTGGCATGGTGGTGTCGATCGGCGTCAACGAGCGTGACGGCGGAACTATCTACAACACTCAATTGCTGTTCGATGCCGACGGCACCTTGATCCAACGCCGCCGCAAGATCACACCGACCCATTTCGAGCGAATGGTCTGGGGCCAGGGGGACGGATCGGGTCTGTGCGCGGTCGACAGCAAGGTCGGTCGCATTGGGCAACTGGCTTGCTTTGAGCACAACAATCCGCTGGCGCGCTACGCGATGATCGCCGACGGCGAGCAGATCCATTCGGCGATGTATCCGGGTTCTGCGTTCGGTGAAGGGTTTGCGCAAAGAATGGAAATCAATATCCGCCAGCACGCGCTTGAGTCCGGCTGCTTCGTCGTCAATGCAACGGCCTGGCTGGATGCCGATCAGCAGGCGCAAATCATGAAGGACACAGGCTGCGAGATCGGCCCGATCTCCGGCGGTTGCTTCACCACGATCGTGACCCCCGATGGCATGTTGATCGGTGAACCGCTCCGGTCGGGTGAGGGTGAAGTCATCGCCGACCTCGATTTTGCACTGATCGACCGACGCAAGTTGTTGATGGATTCGGCCGGCCACTACAACCGGCCGGAACTGCTCAGTCTGTTGATCGACCGCACGCCCACGGCACATGTTCATCAACGCCCTGTGCACGACCCATCGAGCGCTGAACAAAACCCGGACGTTCTGCGCACCGCGATTTCGTGAACAGGTCGGCTTATTTAGTCCCTATAAATCGATGGAGATGCACTTTGAAAGTCATTGCCAGAATTGGCACCGCGAGCGCCGCGATAGCCGCTCTTGTGCTAACCGCTTTTCCGAGTTTCGCGCAGGCGAACGCTCAAGTCCGCACTGATGTAGCGGTGGTACACAAGACCGCTACGGCCAAGGGCGCCGCCGTATCCGACGCGGCCCTGGTGAAATCGCTGGCCGGATTCAGGAACCGCTACGCCGAGGTCAACGGCGTGCGGTTGCACTACGTCGTTGGCGGCAAGGGCGAACCGCTGGTGCTGCTGCCCGGCTGGCCGGAGACCTGGTGGACGTTCCACAAGGTCATGCCGACGCTCGCCGAGCACTACACCGTCATCGCCGTAGACCTGCGCGGCATGGGGTCGTCGTCGAGGCCCGCCGACGGGTACGACAAGAAGACCATGTCGAAGGACATCCACGAACTGGTCCAATCATTGGGCTATGACAAGGCCAGCGTCGCCGGACACGACATCGGCTCGGCAGTGGCTTTCGCCTATGCGGAGAACTACCCGCAAGCCACCGACAAGCTCGTGATGATGGAGTTGCCGCACCCCGACGACAGCCTGATGTCGTTCCCGCTGCTGCCCGCGCAAGGCGCGTTTGGCGACAAGCTGGGCACGGCACGCCCGTATCTGTGGTGGTTCGCGTTCAACCAGGTCCAGGGGCTGCCGGAAAAGCTTCTCGCGGGACACATCCGGGTGGAACAGGACTGGATCTTCAACTATTTCTTGCTGGATGCGGGCGCGGTGGATGCGCGAGACCGCGCAGTGTATGAGCGGGCATATAACACCGCCGACGCGATCCGCGCAAGCAACGCGTGGTATCAGGCTTTCCCCCAGGACGTGCTCGACAACAAGACTTACGCCACGCTGCAAATGCCGGTCCTTGCGATGGGTGGCCCGGCCTACGGATGGATGAAGAAAGTCGTCGGCCAAAAAGCGGCGAATCTCACGGCAGTCAATGTGGAGAACAGCGGTCACTTCATCCAGGAAGAGCAGCCGGAACGCGTCGCCAGAACGATGCTTGATTTCCTGCAAGGCGATCATCAACATTGAACAGACGATCCGAGAAGTCACGCTATCCGGACGAATGTCGTCTTTAAGTGTGCATGCATATATTCGTGATGCGACATCAGGCGTGCGCAACAACAGAGGTCGTGAGGGCCGCCGGATTTCGATCCAATTGAACGCAACGAAGAGGTAAACGATATGACGATTCAATCTACGCATGATCGACCGATTCTCGTCACCGGAGCGGCGGGCGCTATCGGTGGCATCGGTCGCAACGTCACCGAAATGCTCATTGCCAAGGGGCATAAAGTGCGTGCGCTGGTTCGGCGTGAAGATGAGCGCGCCGAGGATCTGCGCCGGCTTGGCGCCGAGGTCATGGTGGGCGATCTGACCGATCTCGCCTCGATGCATCGCGCAGTTGAAGGCTGCTCGCGCATCTACTTTGGCATGTCGATCTCGTCGGCCTATCTGGAGGCGACGGTCAACATCGCGTCGGTGGCGCGTCATCACGGCGTCGAGGCCTTCGTGAACATGTCGCAGATGACGGTCACGGAAATGAGCATCACGGAAACCACCGACAGCCCTCAGCACAAGCTGCACTGGCTTGCCGAGCAGGTATTGGCATGGTCGGGGTTGCCGGTCGTCACTGTGCGACCCACGGTCTTTCTCGAAGGTTTCTTTCTGCGTCTCGCCGATGCAGGCGTGCGTGACCACGATGAACTCGTGTTGCCGCTAGGCAGCAGTCGCACCTCGCCGATCTCAGCCATCGATGTGGCGCACGCCGTATCCGTCATCCTCGACGACCCGGCGCCGCACATCGGCCGTGTATATAACCTGACCGGATATGAGTCGGCCGATCTCGAACACTACGCGCGTGCCTTTTCCGAGGCACTCGGCCGGACGATCCGCTACCGCGACGTGCCGGTTTCGGCGTGGACCGAAAAGCTCCGCGAAGCAGGCGTGCCAGCACATCTCGTCAAGCACCTCGCCGTAATGGCCGAACTTCATGCGCAGGGAAGATACGACCGCATGACCGACGATCTGTTCAGGCTCACCGGCAAGGCACCGACGAGCATGCACGACTTCGTGAAACTCCACGCCACAGAGTTCGGAAGCGGTGAAACCACTGCTTAACGCCCATGATATTGAAGTTTGTCTACAGGGCGTATTGCTACAAGCGCTTGCAGAACCACCCTCGAGGAAACGGTAAAGATACATTCAGGCGTTCGCATACGCCTATACCGTGCGCGGCGCACCGTGCGTCGAATATCGCAATCAAGGGCGCGGTCGATCACGTTATGACTAATTGAACGTGGCTTCATCGCCAATCGGAGAAACTTGTGTCAGACAACATCCTTCCCCAGTCACCGTCTTGCCGTCGCTTTGTTAGCGTGGCAGCGGCAGCCGTCGCTGCCGGCTCACTGAGCCAGCTCGCTCTTGCGGAAGCGAATCCACCGATTACTGCCGTTGCCCAGCCGGCCCGTGGCGACAAGACCGCCATTCGTCCGCTTCGTCTGCATGCGCCTGAGTCGCAACTGATCGACTTGCGGAGACGTATCAAGGCAACGAGATGGCCGGATCGGGAGACGGTCAACGACAATTCGCAAGGCGTGCCGCTCGCGATGATCCGGGAACTCGCGCGTAATTGGTCGACCAATTACGACTGGCGCAAGGCGAGGCGAAGCTGAATTCGCTGCCGAACTTCGTGACCGAGATCGATGGAGTGGACATCCATTTCATCCACGTCCGTTCGAAACACGAAAACGCGATGCCGTTCGTCGTCACGCATGGGTGGCCCGGCTCGGTGATCGAGCAGTCGAAGATCATCGATTCGCTGACCAATCCCACCGCTATTGCCTAGGTGCGGGCCGCATTCGACGCCAAATAATCCACGGCATTCCCGCCGGCGTCGCGATTGGCGCCGGCCACACGATGAGGCCGCTTTCTCGCCCGCCCGCGCGCCATCGATGCGTGGTCGGCCTGAGGCGGAAGCTCTTTGTTTGTCCATCAGAAGTTAGGAGTCTCCAGATGAAAGCAATCCAAATCCTGGCTGCGGCCATCCTACTGGCCGTCGGCGGCCTGACGCTACACGCGGCGCAAGCGCAAACGGCAGACGTGCATCGCACCGATCTCGTCCGGCACGACCTCAGTGTGCCGGATCGCGAGGGCATTCAGGTGCGCGTCGATTTCGATCCTGGCGCATTCGCGCCGAAGCATGCGCATCCGGGCGAGGAGATCGCCCATGTCCTGCAAGGGACGCTCGAATACCAGCTTGGCGACAACCGGCCGGTCACGCTCAAGGCTGGTGAGTCGCTGTTCATCCCGGCCGGGACCCCTCACTCGGCGCGCAATGTCGGCAGCGGCACGGCATCGGAACTGGCCACCTATATCGTGAAGAAGGGTGCCCAGCTTGTGGTGCCGGCCACGTGAGCGCGCGATTCGTCACGGGGCGGCAACTCTATTTCGCGGGAGAGAAGCGCGAGTACTGGTGGACAAGTAGCCGGCCTCATTCGAGTCCGGTTGCATCGCTCGCGTCGGGGCCCCCGTGGCGAATTGCTGGCGCCGCGTCGTGACGCATACAGGCTGTGCCTGACCCAGCAGGCGTGGTCTGTCACTCCTTGCCCAGAATGGCAAGGTTGCGCGCCCTGACGACCTCTTTGGTACCTGCCGTGGCGCCGTCGCCCAGCTCGAATCGTACGTCACGCAGGCCAAGCTTTCGCGCTCCTACGCGCACGCTTACCGGTTCGATGGGGTGGCCGGTGCTGTCCTCGACGATACGGATCGGCGTCTGGGGCCCGCACCACGCGTCACCCCATTGCATCAGCGCGACAAGGACCGGGTAGAGCGCCTCTCCCTTCTCCGTCAGCCGGTACTCGTTGCGGCGCTCGCTGCCCTCGGCCAGCACCTTCACCAGCACGCCGTGCTCGATCAGGCGGTTGAGCCGCGCAGTCAGCACGTTGCGCGCGATGCCCAGCTTGTGCTGGAAATCGTCAAAGCGTGTCGTACCCATCGTGCATTCCCGCACGATAAGCAAGCTCCACCATTCGCCGACCTGCTCGAGCGCGCCCGCCACCGAGCAGTTCATGCCTTCGAAAGTTTTTCGGTACATGTCGTCATCCTAAATGAAAGAGTTGCGTCATGCAACGTAATGCGCTATCGTAAGTTTCGTCACGAAACTTATTAGCACCCAACGTGCGCCTGGATGGCCCGCATGTGCCGCAAAAGGACTTCCAAATGGATAAACGTCTGATAGTTTTGGCCAGTGGCATGTTTGCCATCGGTACGGACAGCTTCGTGGTAGCTGGCGTGCTCTCCCAGGTTTCGGCATCGCTGGGCGTGTCGGTGGCGCTGGCCGGGCAAATGGTCACGGTCTATGCGATGAGCTACGCGCTGCTTTCGCCAGTCATCGCGGCGGCGGCGGCCCATTGGCCGCGCAAGCGGCTGCTGCTGGCCGGGCTTGCCGTGTTCGTGCTGGGCAACGTGGTGACGGCCATGGCGCCCAGCATCGGGCTCGTCCTGGCCAGCCGCCTAATCGCTGGCTTGGGGGCCGCAATGTTCAGCCCGACCGCGACGGCCACCGGTGCGTCGCTGGTGCCTCCCGAACAGCGGGGCCGCGCGCTTGCTATCGTTGTCGCCGGGCTGTCCAGTGCCACCGCGCTGGGCGCGCCGCTGGGCACCTTCATCGGCGGCTGGCTCGACTGGCGCGCGACGATGTGGTTTGTCGCGGCGGTCGGCACGTTGGCCGCGATGGGCGTGGCCTGGCGCCTGCGCGATATCCCGACGCCGCCGCCGGTCAGCCTCGCGCGTCGGCTCGCGCCGCTGGGCGATGCCCGGGTGCTGCTGACGCTGCTGACGACATGGCTCGTCTACTCGGGTCTTTTCCTGGTCTACACGTACATCGGATCGAGCTTCGACCGGGCCACGGGCGGCGACGCGCGCATCCTGGCCGGACTGCTGCTGCTGTGGGGTGTGGCGGCGACGGCCGGCAACCTGGCTGCCGGCCGGATGACCGACCGCTTCGGAAGCCGCCGCATCATCAATGCCACGATCGCGCTCGTCGCGCTCGATTTCGCGCTGTTGCCCTGGACCTCGGCGTCGCTCGCCACCGCTATTCCCGCCCTTGTCGTCTGGGGCGTGTGCGGATGGGGCTTGATCGTTCCGCAGCAGCATCGCCTGATCAGCATCACGCCCGCCGCCGCGCCGCTGCTCCTGGGCCTGAATTCGGCCGCGATCTATGTCGGCGTATCGATGTCGGGCTTGCTTGGCGGTGCCGCCATCACCTGGATCGACCCCCACGCGCTGGGTCTCGTCGGTGCCGTGCTCATCGCGGCCGCGCTGCTCGTGGCCGAGTGGGCGCAGGCACGCATCGCCCGTCCCGATGGCCTGGCCGCTAGCGCGGTCGCCGCGCCGCAAAACACGGCGCGCTGATGGGCCTCGCGTGGCGCAGCAGGTTTTCTCGAAGTTCATGAATGATCGAGTTGGTGAAGCAATGGCAGAAATGAAGAAGCGACATATGGTCCCGCGCCAGCGTTGGTGGGTGGCGGGATCGGTCCTGATCGTGGCGACCGGCGCCGTGATCGCCAATCGCTAGCCCGCCACTACACTTCTTAGGCTATTTGCAACATGGACGGTTGCACAAGCCCATTTTGGCGCCAGCAGAGCGGCGGATTTTCTTTACCTTGTCCCATCAACTGGTGAGGCTTTTCCAGCAATCGGTTCATGGGTCCGTCGCGACGCCGACCTCAAGCGATTTCGCAAGTGAAAGCCGATGAAATCTTGACGCGCCGAACCGGCAGAGATTTCCGGAAAGAGGAGAACATGCCCACACTAAAGCAGAAAGAAGAGAACATGCCGACACTAAAACAGATAGAGAACACCGCTGCTCAACTGTTTTCTTATGTGCGTCGCACGCCCGCTATTCCATGGCCGGGAACTGTGCCCAAAGGAATATCGCAGCTTGTACTCAAGTTGGAGTTATTCCAATACACCGGCACATTCAAGGCTCGCGGAGCGCTTGCGAACATGCTTGCGCTATCTCCTGACGCGCTCAAGCGTGGTGTAACCGCAGTAAGTGCAGGAAATCACGCTGTGGCCGTTGCGTGGGCCGCCTCGAAGATGGGTACTCGTGCGAAGGTCGTCATGCAGTCAATCGCAGACCCTATGCGCGTCAGGCTCGCACGTGACTTTGGAGCCGAAGTGATATTAAAGCCCCCGTCTGAAGCGTTTGCCGAAGCGATGCGCATTGAGCGTGAGGAGAAAATGACGTTCCTCCACCCATTTGACGGAGAACGGACTGCCTGCGGTACCGGCACCTTAGGACTTGAACTAGTCCAGCAAATACCTGATCTCGATGCGGTGGTAGTTTCAGTTGGCGGCGGCGGCCTTGCCGGTGGTCTTGCGGCAGCGATCAAGGCGGTGCATCGAAACTGCGAAGTACTGGGCGTTGAGCCGACGGGGGCTGACGCGATGCTCCGGAGCTTTCAGGCTGGCCATGCAATTGAACTCGGGGGCACTTCTACCGTCGCCGACAGCCTCGCTCCGCCTATGGTGACGCCATACTCTTATCAGCTGTGCCGCACGCACCTCGACGACCTCGTTGCGATAGACGACGATTTGATTTGCGCTGGGCTCGCTCTTTTACAACAAGAGGCAAAGATCGCGGTCGAACCGGCCGGTGCGGCCGCGATCGCTGCAGCCTTGGGTCCATACAGAGCTCGGCTCGCAGGCAAGCGCGTAGCTGTCGTTATTTGTGGCGCAAATATCAACCCGCGTAGCTATGCGGACATGTTGATACGCGGGCTCAATTCGCTAGAGCGTCTAGAAAACGTTTGAAAGACATTAGCGGGCGCAGTCCAGTTTGGAAGGGCATAGAGTTGCCGCGCCCGCGCGAAATGTCCGAGTTCCCGGCGCTCTCACGTGTTGGCCGGCTGATTCCGGAACACCGAGAAGTTTTTCTCGATTTCCGTCAGCAGGCGGTTGGCCGCCACCGACAGCGGTCGTCCCTGGCGCACGAACAGCCGCACTTGTGCCGTCTGGCAGAGTGGGTGCGCAAGCTCGAGCGCGATCAGCTGGCCCGCCTCGATCTCCGCAGCCGCGGCCAGCCCCGCGCCGATGAATGTCACGCCGTTGGTCGATCGCACGAAGCGCTTGAGCGCCATCACCGAGTTGCTGCGTAGCGAGGGTTGCAGCTTCACGTGCTCGGCGTACTCGAGCATTTCCACGAGCCGCTCGACGCCGTAGCCGGGCGGCATGAGTGCCAGCGGAAAGTCAAGGATCTGGCGCAGGTGCAGCGGACCGGCGATCCGGGTCAGTGGATGTCCGGCCCGCACCATGAGTTTGACCGGCGCCGACGCGCTCGTCACAAAATGGAGCAGCGGATCGGGCTCGGGGTTGTAGGCTAGGCCGATATGCGCCGTGTCCTCGATCACCGCACTATTCAGTTCGCTCACAGCCAGTGCATCGAGCGTGACCGATAGCTTGGGATGTACTTCACAAAACGGCGCGACGATCTGCTCGGTGAGCCCGTCGATAAACCCCTCGCTCACGACGATCCGCACCACGCCGGCATCCATGGACTCAATGGCACGCAACCGCTCGGCAAGCTGCTCCTGGTGGGCCTGACAAGCGCGCCAGTATTCGAGCAGATGGTCGGCGGCGTCGGTGGGCACCACGCCGCGCGCCCGCCTCTCGAACAGCGCCAGACCCATTTCCTCCTCCAGCAAGGCTACCTGACGCGTGATGACCGAGGGTGCCGTATTGAGCGCTTCGGCAGCGCCCCGGATCGAGCGGTGCACGAGCACCTCATGAAAGTATTTCAGCCGCTTTTGATTGATTTCGCGCATGTTCTGCCCTCCGGGTGACGTTGCCAATTTAGCAACGATCTAGCGGAGAAATTGCTGTTGCTCGAACGAATTCTACAGCCAACAATGTGCCTCACCAACCCATTTGCGTCATCCACGCGAAGGTTTAAGAGAGTCGAGGACGACATGCAAGACCAAGGACTACGCCCCCTCAAACGCTGGATGGCGCTTAGCGCCGCCCTCCTGGGGATTACGCTGGCCAGCGCGCCTGCGTCCGCCGCCGAGGCGTTTCCCACCAAGCCTATATCGATGCTGGTCGCATTCCCGCCGGGGGGGCCCGCTGACGTGCTTGCGCGGGCCATGCAGCCGACGATGGCCAAGGCGCTCGGCCAGCCCGTGGTCATCGAAAATCTGCCCGGTGCCGGCGGCGCGCTGGCGGTGCAGCGGCTGCTGAGCCGTCCGGCCGATGGCTACACGCTAATCATGGGTTCGCCCAACGAGGCCATCCTGACGCCGCTGGCGCTCGCCAGCGCCAAGTACAAATCGGAGGAGCTGGCGCTGCTGGCGCCGGTCTCGATCCACCCACTCGTGGTGATGACGCGCAGCGACCTGCCGTACAACTCGCTCGAACAGATCATCGCGGCCGGCAAGCAGCCGGGCAGCCAGAGCCTGACCTTCGGCAATCCGGGCTACGGGACCATGTACCACATCGTCGCCGAGTACATTGCGCAACTGACCGGTGCCAAGATGCTGCAGGTGCCGTACAAGGGCGCCACGCCGCTGCTGGCGGACCTGACCGGTCACCAGATCGACATGACGATCCTGCCAAACCTCGGTGCCTCCAACCAGCTGCTCGAGACACACAAGATCAAGGCGGTCACGGTGCTGGACACGCAGCGCATGCGAACCCTGCCCGATGTGCCAGCGATCTCCGAAACCAGCGTCGCGCACAAGTCCGAGTTCGTCTATTCGATCTGGCTGGGCGTCATGGGCAGGACCGGCATTCCCGCAGAACGCGCGCGCGTATTGCTGGAGGCCTCGCAGCAGGCGCTGCGGTCGCCCGAACTGATCAAGGCCCTTGCGCTCTCCGGCGTGCAGCCGATGAAGCCGCAGACGCTCGAGGCCTCCGCGGCGTTCTACGTCGACGAGACCCAGAGGTTCAGGAAGCTGGCCCACTCGATCAAGCTGACGCCGCAATAATTCCACCCGTCACGGCAGTGCCCATGGCGACGCCGGTCCTTGCGTCGCCGGCCCCGCCTCGTCCCAGCATCCCGTTCCAGGAGGTTTCCCTTGAATATCCTAGTTGCCGGTTTCCAGCACGAAACCAATACGTTCGCCCCAACCATGGCCACCTACGAGAGCTTCGTCCGTGGAGAGGACTTTCCCGCCATGGTCCGCGGCGAGGCGATTTATGACCTGCTGAACGTGAACGTGCCGATCAGCGGCTTCATCCACCACGTGCGCGAGCATGGTCACACCGTCACGCCGGTGATCTGGGCGGGTGCCGGTGCCTCGGCCCACGTCACGACCGATGCCTACGAGCGTATCGGCGGCGAGATCGTGGAGGCGGTGACGACGGCGTCGTACGACGCGATCTATCTCGACCTGCATGGCGCCATGGTGGCCCAGCACCTCGACGATGGCGAGGGCGAACTGCTGGCGCGCATCCGTGCCGTGGTCGGCCCCGACATGAAGATCGTGGTCTCGCTGGACCTGCATGCCAACGTCACCGAGCGGATGCTCGCGCTGGCGGATGGCGCGGTAGCGTATCGCACCTATCCGCACGTGGACATGGCCGCCACGGGCAAGCGCGCGGCCGAACTGCTGCTGGAGCTGAGCATGCGGGAGACGCGTGCGCACCTGGTGGCACGGCGCGTGCCGTTCCTGATTCCCGTCAACAGCATGTCCACGATGTTGCAGCCCACGCAAGGTATCTACGGGCTGCTCGAGGAGCTGGAGCCGCAAGGCGTGCTGTCGCTGTCGTTCACGCCGGGCTTTCCCGCGGCCGACTTCGCCGAGTGCGGTCCCGTGGTCTGGGGGTACGGCTTCGACAAGGCGCGCGTTGAGCAGGCCGTCGACACGCTGTTCGCGCGCATCTGCGAACCCGAGAGCCAGTGGGCCGTGCAGTTCGAGGAGCCGGATGCAGCGGTGCAGCGTGCCATGCGGATCGCGCAACAGGCCACGCGGCCAGTGATCCTCGCGGACACGCAGGACAACCCGGGCGTCGGCGGCGACGGCAACACCATGGGCATGCTGCGTGCGCTGCTCAAGGCCGGCGCGCGGGACGCCGCGAGCGGCATCGTCTGCGATCCCGCCGCGGCCGCGGCCGCGCACCAGGCCGGTGTTGGCGCGAAGATCGACATTGCGCTTGGTGGCTGCCCACAGGTGAGCGAGGATGCCCCGCTGCGGGCGACCTTCGAGGTGGAGGCGCTGTCCGATGGCAAGTTCGTCTACGGCGGCCCGATGATGCATGGCAAGGCTGCTGACATGGGGCCGATGGCGCGACTGCGGATCGACGGCGTGCTCGTCGCCGTCAGCTCGACCAAGGCACAACTGCTCGACCGCAACATGTACCGCGCGGTCGGCATCGAACCGGCGGCGATGAAGATCCTCGTGAACAAGAGCTCGGTGCATTTCCGCGCCGACTTCGCCGCGATCGCGGAAGACATTTTCGTGGTGCGCGCGCCCGGTCCGTTCATCGCCGATCCGGCGGACCTGCCATGGAAGCATCTCAAGCCCGGCATGCGCCTGAAACCGAACGGTCCGGTGTTCACGCCGGCGCGGGGGGTCTACGACAAGCTCACGCAGCTCGGCATCGAACTGCCCAAGGCTTCAGGCCCGGCGGCGGCCTACGTGCCGAGCGTGCGGTCCGGCAACCTGATCCACGTGTCCGGCCATCTCTCTCGCGTCAATGGCCAGGTTCGGACCGGCCGCATCGGCGACGACCTGCGCACCGCCGACGGTGTCGCGGCGGCCCGCCTGGTTGCCATCGACTTGCTCGCGACGCTGCACGCCGCCACCGGCGACCTCAACTCCATCGTACGGATCGTCAAGCTGACGAGCCTCGTCCATTCGACTGCGGACTTCACCGAGCAGCACCTCGTGACCAATGGCGCCAGTGAACTGTTCGCCGAGGTATTTGGCACGAGGGGCCAGCACGCGCGCAGCGCGTTGGGCGTGCCGCAGTTGCCGCTCGGCGCCTGCCTGGAAATCGAACTGATCGTCGAGGTCGCCTGATTCGATGCGCGACGGAACCGTTGCTGACTGACGCCGCCGCGCATTGCGTCCGCCCCGGTTCATTGGGCTAACGCTGAATCGAAGCCACCAACGGATTGATTCCGGCCAGATCGCGAGGTGCGCGGCAACCTCGCGATCCGCCGCAGAGCCTGGGCGGCCATTGATCGTCCCGGATGCGAGCCAATAGTGGCATAAAGGCACACCGGCAACGGCCGGGATGCCTTGTCGTCGTGCCGGGTCAGCCCGGTACCGCCTCGCGGCTAAAGGCATCCAGCTCCCTTACCAAGCTCTGCGCCGCCAGCTTTACTAATGCAGCGCCTTTTTCCGGCGTCGCCTGACCAGGGTCCGAGCCCATTCGTCCGTCCGGATAGCGCGCACGGAAGTCGAGCGCTTCGCGGATCGGGCCTGAGGCAGCAATCTGCGGCGTGTAACTGGCCGATTTGATGGCGTCGGGAAAGGCCCATTGAGTGACTGCAATCTCGGAAGGCGTGGCGTGGATGCCATGACCAGTCGGAAACTGCTCGCGCGCCAGTTCGCCGACGCCATTCAGGTCCCACCAATTGCACAGTTTCAGCGCGAACCCCGCCCGGCGCTTAGCGAAGCTGGCCTCGGCATAGATCTCGGAGAACGCCGCTTCGATCGACGCGACGTTGCCGCCGTGGCCGTTGAGAAACAGAATTCTCTCGAACCCATGGACGGCCAACGAGCGCGTCCAGTCGCCAATGGCGGCGATAAAGGTCGACGGCCGCAGCGAAATGGTTCCTGGAAAGCCCAGATGATGCTGTGCCATGCCGATATTGAAAGTGGGGGCAATCAGGATATCGGCGGTTCTCTGCGCTTCGTGCGCGATGATCTCCGGGCACAGCCAGTCGGTACCCAGAAGGCCGGTGGGGCCGTGCTGCTCGTTCGAGCCAATCGGCACTGCGATGGTGCGGCTGCGCTTCAGAAATTCCCCGACTTCAGCCCAGGTGGACAAGTGTAAAAGCATTTGAGCTCCTCTGTTCCGCCGGCTCCCACTGGAACGCGGCGCATTAAATCATCTTGACGGCACCTCGATCGGCGTTGCCTCGCGCGACAGGCGACAAGGTTCTGACTGCGTTGTCCGTGAGCTCAGTCCTACGCCGGCTTCCGAGATTTCTTAAACCACAGGCGATCCCGTTCAACGCATCCGATGGAGTGAACGGTTCATTGCTTTTCTGGCAGCTTGTTGGCAACGAGCAGGATTGAGCCGACCATGGACATGCACGCCAGGACCAGCAGGCCAAGATGCATGTTGCCGGTCGCTGTCTTGGTCCACCCGATCATCGCTGGCCCCCAGAAACCACCGGACAATCCAATGGTGTTGATGAGGGCAATACCACCCGCCGCCGCATTACCCTTGATGTACTCGGAAGGAATGGCCCAGAACACCGTGTACGCCATAAAAAGCATGGTCGTGGCGAGTGTCAGAAGAACGAGCGTCGCCAGAAGATTGCCGTCCGACAGAATCGACGAAGCGAGCAATATCGCGGCAAGGATTGCCGGCACCGCGCTGTGATAGCGTCGTTCGCCGCATCTGTCCGACCTGCGGCCAATGAAATACATCCCAAAGGCAGCCCCGACATAGGGGATAGACGAATACCAGCCGAGTTGAATCGTATCGTTGATACCCTGCGCTTTCAGGATCGTTGGCAGCCAGAAGCTCATGGCGTAGATGGCCGCAATGATGCAGAAATACGCGATCGCAAGCATATAGACCCGCGGGTCCCGCGCCACCGCTTTGAAGGAGTGGCCTCGGGCCGACGACGACGCCCCGAGTTCGGCCTCGAGCATGCGCTTTTCCTGAGCACTTAGCCAGGCAGCATCCGCGGGCCGATTCGACAGAAGGAAGAGCGCGAGTACGCCGAGCAAGATGCATGGCAGCCCTTCGACCAGAAACATCCACTGCCAGCCGGAGAGACCGGCAGTACCGGCAAGCGACGTCATCAGCCACGCCGAGACAGGCCCGCCGACAATGCCACCGATCGGACCGGCGAGAAATACGATCGCGATAGCACGGGCCATGCGTGCCGGACCGTACCAGCAAGACAGGTAATAGATCATGCCGGGCGCGAAACCTGCTTCGAAGACGCCAAGCAGAAAGCGCATTGCATAAAACATCGGCACGTTGCGTACGAAAAGCATGCACGCCGAGGTGATACCCCACAGCACCAGAATGCGGCTGAACGTCTTCCTTGCCCCCACTCTCGGTAACAGCAGGTTGCTAGGCAGTTCGAACAGCACATACCCCAAAAAGAAGATGCCGGCACCCACACCGTAGGCGGCATCGGATAAGCCAAGCGCGCTTTGCATCTCCAGCTTGGCAAAGCCGACATTGACCCGGTCGAGGTAGGCGAACAGATAACAGATCAGCAGGAATGGCAGCAATCGCCAGTTGAGCTTGTCATAGAGGGCCACGACATCGTCCCTTCCATTCGCGGTCTGAATTGCTTCCATGCCAGTCTCCAAATAATCAACGCTTTTTTTTCGGCCCCTTGGGTTCACCAATATTGGCAAGGGCGAGCGTAAGTAGCAACAGCAACTATTCTTACGTTTCGTTGCTTTTCGAGCAACGCTCTAGAGGAGTGCAGCATGCGACGGTCGGAACTGCGCGTTGCAGTGACGCCATTCTTGCGGGCGAACGCGCCGGGAAAAGCCACCTGGTCTGCAAATCAGTTTTTCCATCGTGGTTCGGCGCAGCGCCGCCGCTGCACGGATCTTGTTCGCGAAGGCGCGGCGAGCCCGCGATGCGAAAGCGGGCGCCCCCCAAGCCTGGTTCCACGCTTGATTTGTTCCTGCCACGCAAAGTTGTTTGTCCACGCCGGGTATGCGAACTTAGCGCCAATGCGCCTAGATTTAGTACCAATCGGTGCCGCCGGCCCGATCGGCAAGAGAGCCGAACCAACTTATTCGAGGTTGAACATGAGCACTGAACAAAAGGTCGTAGTCGTTACTGGCGCGTCACAAGGCATTGGCGCAGAGGCGGTCAAGGCATTCCGTCAGCGCGGTTACCGCGTTGTCGCAACAGCGCGATCCATCAAGCCGTCCGACGACCCCAACATCCTGACCGTGGCGGGTGACATCGCCGACCCGGCTACGGCTCGGCGCGTGATCGCCGAAGGAGTGGCACGCTTCGGTCGCATCGACACACTGGTCAACAACGCGGGCATCTTCGTCGCGAAGCCCTTCACCAAGTACACGGCGGAAGACTACGCAGCGGTAACGGGCGTGAACCTCGCTGGCTTCTTCTACATCACGCAGCTTGCCATCGCTGAAATGGAGAAGAACGCCAGCGGCCACGTGATCAATATCACCACCAGCCTGGCCGACCATGCCATCAACGGTGTGCCTTCGGTACTGGCATCGCTGACGAAGGGTGGCCTGAATGCGGCCACGAAATCGCTTGCGATCGAGTACGCAAAGGCCGGCATTCGCGCGAATGCCGTCTCGCCAGGCGTCATCAAGTCGCCGATGCACGCGCCGGAAACCCACGAGGCGCTCGGGGCGCTGCACCCGATCGGTCATATGGGCGAGATGAGCGATATCGTGGACGCCATGCTGTATCTGGATTCGGCGCCCTTCGTGACGGGCGAAATCCTGCATGTCGACGGCGGCCAGAGCGCTGGTCACTAAGCACTCCGGGGCGCTGCTGGATTCCACTGGCGTACAGCCTCTGCCGACCAGACAGGGAGCGCGACTGACAGCGCTCCCGCCCCCGATTCATGCGCGCGCTTCTTCATACCGCACTAACTGCGGCCGTTCCGGTCGACAGGTGCGTTCACCGGACGCCGGCCGAGAAACGATGAATCTGCGCCACTACGGCCGCGCCTTCGCCTACCGCCGACGCGACACGCTTGGTGGATCCCGAACGAACGTCGCCGATCGCGAAGACACCCTCCACACTCGTCTGCAAAAGCTGCGTTTGCACGGGAGCTTCGGCAACGTCGGTGCCGGTCAATACGAATCCTTTGCTGTCGAGCGACACGCCGCATGTCTTAAGCCAGCTCGTATTTGGTTCGGCGCCGATGAATACGAATAGATGATGTACCGTCATGCTTCCTTCAATGCCGCCGGCACCGCGGTAGTGCACGCGTTCGAGACGCCCATCCCCCTCGAGCGCAGTCAGTTCAATGCGCGTATGAAGCGTCACATTCGGCAGCGAGCCGATACGTTCGATCAGGTAGTGCGACATGCTTTGCTCAAGGCTCGCACCGCGGATGAACATGTGCACATGCTCGGCGTGCGATGCCAGAAATACGACAGCCTGCCCCGCGGAGTTGCCGCCGCCGACCAGCAGCACCGGCTCCTTGCGGCATAGTCTGGCCTCGATTGGCGTAGCCCAGTAATAGACGCCGCAGCGCTCGAAGCGCGCAAGTCCCTCGACGACGGGACGCCGATACTCTGCGCCGCTGGCGATGACCACGGTGCGCGCGAGGATGCGCCGGGCATCGGCAAGCTCCACGACAAGCGGGTGCTTGTCGCAATACAACGCCTTGACTTCGCACGGGATGCCGATATGTGCTCCGAACTTCTGCGCCTGGACGAACGCGCGGCCAGCCAGCGCGTGACCCGTAATGCCTGTGGGAAAGCCCAGATAGTTCTCGATGCGTGCACTCGTACCCGCTTGGCCACCGGGTGCACGATAGTCGAACACCGCGACCGACAGCCCTTCGGATGCCGCGTAGACGGCCGTCGCTAGTCCCGCCGGGCCGGCGCCGACGATCGCCACATCGTAGACGTGCGTCGGATCGAACTCGGGAATCAGACCCAAGCAGGAGGCGAGCTGTCCCACATCGGGGTTTCGCAGCACAGTGCCGTTCGGACAAACGACGAGCGGGAAGTCATCGGGCTGTGGCGTCAGGCGTTCAAGTAACGCGATGGCGTCGGCGTCCTGCTCCGCATCGAGCGCCATATTTGGAAAAGCGTTGCGGCGCAGAAAATCTTGCAGTGCGAGGAGCCGATCATTGCCGGGGGCGCCGACCAGAACGGCACCCTGTCCGCGTTCAATCGCCAAGACGCGCCTCAGAATCAAGGCGCGCATGATCTTTTCGCCAAGATCGGCTTCACTGATCACCATGGCGCTTAGTTGGTTGGGCCGCAGCAACACCGCTTCGACAGATTCGATGACATGCGCATCTACAACTGCGGGCTTGCTCGAAAGCTGGGTGATATCGGAGGTGAACTCGCCGCGTTGTGTATAGGTGTGGACAATCCGGTGACCCAGGCCATCACGAATGACTATCCGCACTTTTCCCGACAGCAGGAGGAACATGCCCGGACAGATACTTCCGGCACGATAGAGCAATTCGCCTTTAGCGTAGTGGCACTGGCTGCCGAAGCGACGCACTCTGTCGACTTCAGCCTCCGTCAGGACCGGAAACATCTGGTGGTAGCGCGGATGGTCGCGCACGCTCGGGTCATCGACGATCGCGCCGTCGTCGATACGGCTCGCTTCCTCTGCCACCTGATGCGCGAGCTTGTCGCCTTCCAGCCTTGACTCGTTGCTCATCGCCGATTCTCCTTGGTGGCAAATCGGCACCGCCACCGCCAGGTCGACTGTTGCCGATACCTGCAGCTAAAGGCTCCGCCCGGTCAAAAAGAATGAAGCGGCTACTGAATACTTCCGCTTGGCAGTTACCGGTGCGCACGGGACTGTGCGCGACGACCACCTTATGACGAGAGTAATCGAGTTGTCGCCGCCAGCCAAGAAATCTTGCATTCGCTCTCTTTGGCACCGCGTTGAGCGCTACGGAGCGCCACGCGGAGTCACAGTACTGTGGTCTGAGAGCTGACAGGCGACCTGCGGACGGACTTGTACAACGCACGACGCAACGATCAATAGAGGTCAAGTCCCTTTTAGATCTGTCCGTCGGGCGGATCTTGCCTAAACACACTTTTCGGCTAGGGCGTTCTTGGGTACGTTTGCTTCAGTCGTCCCTTGCCATGGCAAGAGTAGGCATTAGGGAATTGCTGATCAATAGCAGCGGCGCTGAAGGTCGGCGGTTGTTTGGCGCCTGATTTTCACCATGCGGAAGAAGAGAGGGGTCCGAGCCCGA